>JAGBLC010000012.1 GCA_017635615.1 Prevotella sp. | reverse complement strand
TGGTACTGCAAAGGTACAAAATTATATCGAATTATCGTCAGAAATATCTGACTATCAGTTAATTAATTTTTAGAATATCCCTAATATGAATATGTTATTCCGCTTGCTAGCAGATAACACTTTTATTTGGAACGGCAAAGCGATTGGTGGTTTTTTTACATATAGCAAACAGCCCGGTCGTGTCGTCTGCTTCCGTATAGTCTCTCCGGTGGAAATATGCCGCTTGTTGCCCATCAATAGATGGCTTATCACACACCAATATGCCGCATATTGCGACACTACCTTAATAATGTAGTCACACTACTTTATTAATGTAGTCACACTACCTTATTAATGTAGTCCGACTACTTTATTAATGTAGTGTCGGCGTATGCCGCAGATTGCCTTCCGGTGTGCTGCAAGTCAGAGAGCTGTATCAGGTCAGCTACACAACGAAGCAGCCTATCAGCAGCAAGGTGATCTCCGCTTCAAGCATCACATGAACTGTTTAGGTTGAATATTAGCGTTTCCTGCCTTTTTCGAAAAGGTCAGAATGTGTGTCCGTACGATAAAGAGAGATAATTCTGATCTCGGCGTTTTTCTCGTAGAGGAGCAACCAATCTGGGTTGATATGGCATTCCCAGTAGCCTTTATAATCACCTGATAGTAAGTGGTTGCGAAGGTTGGCTGGTAGTGGCTGATCTTCTGCAAGCATGGTGACGACATCATAAAAGTCTTTCAATGGAAGACCTCTTTTCTTGGCCAGTTTCAAGTCTTTGCGAAACGAGCCACTTGAGACGATATCATATTTGGCCATAAAACTTAAAGGGCTTCGCACCATGACTTGAAGTCGTCGACTGAATCGAAGTGATGCATTTCTTCCTTTCCGCTGCGAACCTTCTCGATGACCTTCATGGTTTGCTCATTGAGGCACTCGCCGGTTTCCGGGTCATAAAGACGCGGTTTCTTCACAGCAGTCTTGGCCGGTTTGATTGCTGTCACGCCACGTAGCATCTTGATAGCTCGCGTCACGTTGGATATGTTAACGCTGCCGTCTACCGTGACAAGAAGTTGCCTTTGTAATGCTGTTGTTTCCATTTTCAATCTTTTTGTTTGTTATTCCGCTTGCAAAGATAACACTTTTATTTGGAACGGCAAAACGATTGGAGTCTTTTTTGCATATAGCAAACTACCCGGTCGTGTCGGCACGACCGGGTAGTGTAACATTTTTATGTAGGAGGTCACGCCATTCTTTGCAAGCAAAGCGTCCCAAGGGCCGAGCGCCCGAGCTTCGCTCGCCTACCGTCGCCTTTCCTTGCGTGACACCAGCCACTTTATGCTTTTCTTATGCGCTGTTGCGACGCTGGGAAGCGTCGCCTCCTACGTTGCTACGTATGTGCTGATGCAGGTGGAATCGTTGTTTCGGGTGGAAACGCTGTTCCGCCCCCTACATTGGCGCTGTTTTCGGGTGGAAACGCTGTTCCGCCCCCTACGTGGGCGTACTGCCACTTGGGGCTCCTCCCCCTTGGGGAGGCCGGGAGGGGTCTTTATCCGAATTGGAAGTATCGCTTGGCGTTGTTGTAGCTGATGTCCTCGACCATGCGGTAGAGCGAGGGGAGGTCGTTGGGCAGCAGTCCGTTCTCTACGTCGTTGCCGAGGAGGTTGCACAGCAGACGGCGGAAATACTCGTGGCGCGGGTAGGAGAGGAACGAGCGGCTGTCGGTGAGCATGCCGACGAATCGGCTCAGCAGACCGAGCACGGAGAGGGCATTCATCTGTCGCTCCATGCCGTCGAGCTGGTCGTTGAACCACCAGCCGCTGCCGAACTGTATCTTTCCCGGGCAGGAGCCGTCCTGGAAGTTGCCGAGCATGGTGGCGATGACCTCGTTGGCGCACGGATTGAGCGTATATAATATAGTACGCGTGAGGCGCCCCTCGCGGTTGAGCTCGTCGAGGAAGTGGCTCATCGCCTTGGCCGTGGTGAACTCGCCGATGGAGTCGAAGCCCGTGTCGGCCCCGAGGCGCTGATACATGAGCGAGTTGTTGTCGCGGATGGCTCCGTAGTGATACTGCTGAGCCCAGCCGCTGGCATGGTCCATCTCGGCGCAGAGGCGCAGGAAGCAATGCTTGTATTGGCGGATCTCCGTCGTCGTGAGCTCCTTGCCGCTCATAGCCTTGGCGAAGATCTGATTGATCTCGGCATCGGTGTAGGGCTCGTCGTAGAACTCCTCGATGCCGTGGTCGCTCAGACGGCTGCCCATCTCGTGGAAGAAGTCGTGGCGGCGCTGCAGCGCGTCCATCATGTCGGCAAAGGTGGTGATGCTGACACCAGCCACCTCGCCCAGCTGGTTGATGTAGGCTGCATATTCGGGCTTCTCGATGTTCATCGCCTTGTCGGGACGCCATGCGGGCAGCATCTTTATCTCGAAGCCACTCTCGCGCGTCTGTTTGTGGTAGCGCAGGTCGTCTACGGGGTCGTCGGTGGTGCAGACGGTTTCCACGTTGTAGCGGCGCATGAATCCGCGAGCTGTATATTCCGGCTGCTGCAGCTTCTCGTTGCACTCGTCGAAGATCTCACGTGCCGTTGCGGGCGAGAGCAGTTTGTCGATGCCGAAGGCCGTCTTCAGCTCGAGGTGTGTCCAGTGGTAGAGCGGGTTGCGGAAGGTGTAAGGCACCGTCTCGGCCCATTTCTCGAACTTCTCCCAGTCGGTGGTGTCCTTGCCGGTGCAGAAGCGCTCGTCGACACCGTTGGTACGCATGGCGCGCCATTTGTAGTGGTCGCCGCCGAGCCACAGCTCCGTGATCGACTTGAATCGATGGTCGTTGGCCACCATCTCGGGTATGAGGTGGCAGTGGTAGTCGATGATGGGCATCTTGGCCGCATGGTTATGATACAGGTCCTGTGCCGTTGCTGTCTGCAGCAGGAAGTTGTCGTCCATAAATTTCTTCATAGTGTCTGAATATTGAATGATAGAATCCTAATTGATGTTAATTGAAGTTTGATTTGTTGCAAATGTAGTGCAATTTTTTGGAGGTGCGAAGAAATTAAGCTAATTTTGCACGAAGAATTCACGCAAACGATAGCGTGAAAACGCAATATAGTAAATAGTAAATCCGTAAATCGTCAATAAGTTTCATGGACAGAAAAGAAAAAGTGCTGTTGATCTATACGGGTGGCACCATCGGTATGGGGCGCAATCCTGAGACGGGAGCCTTAGAGCCTTTCGACTTCAACCATCTCACGGCGCAGATGCCAGAGTTTGCCGCCGTGCAGACAGACATCGACGTCTATCAGTTCGACCCGCCCATCGACTCGTCGGACATGACGCCCGACAAGTGGATAGAGATTGTCCACGTCATAGCCGACCGCTACGACCACTACGACGGATTCGTCATCCTGCACGGCACCGACACGATGGCCTTCACGGCATCGGCCCTGTCGTTCCTCTTGGAGAACCTCACCAAGCCCGTCATCCTCACCGGATCGCAGCTGCCCATCGGGCAGCTCCGCACCGACGGCAAGGAGAACATCGTGACGAGTATCGAGATAGCTGCTGCCCATCATGCCGACGGAACGCCTATCGTTCCGGAGGTGTGTATCTATTTCAGTGGTAGGCTGTTAAGGGGTAATCGTGCAACAAAGATTGATGCCGACGGCTTCAACGCTTTCGACTCGTTCAACTACCACCACCTGGCCGATGCGGGCATCTCCATCAACTACCACGAGGCGTACATCCGCAAGCCCGACTACTCGCGGCCGATGACACCCCACTACGACCTCGACCCGAGCGTCGTCGTCTTCACACTGTTTCCCGGTCTGGAAGGCGACCTCGTGGCCGACATGCTCAAGCCCAAGCGGCTGCGCTCCATCGTGATGCGCTCCTATGGCAGCGGCAATGCCCCGCAGCGTCCGTGGCTCATCAACCTGCTCAAGGATGCGCAAGAGCGGGGCATCAACGTGGTGAACATCAGCCAGTGTGCAGAAGGAATGGTCGAGATGGCTCGCTACGACACGGGCTACCAGCTGAAGAGCATCGGCGTGACGAGCGGTTACGACAGCACCGTAGAGTGTGCCTTGGCCAAGCTGATGTACCTGCAGGGACTGTATAAGGACAACAAGATGGTGCGCCACTCGATGAACTGCAACCTGCGCGGGGAGATAACCGTCTGAGATTTGGCTTTTTAGTGGATTGGTTTGAGCGGTGGTATATGTACAAAAAAAATCGGATGTCATCACGACGCCCGATTCTCAAAAAACAAACTACTTAAAAACTAATCTACTAAAACAAATCAAAAAATATTTAATGTCGAGTCGAAATGCCGACAGGTTTCTTCTTAATGGGCTGCAAAGGTACACATTTTGCTGCAAACGGCAAAATAAAAGCCCTCATTCTTAACATTTATTATCCTTAAAGCATGCGTAATTTTGCTGCCATTGATTTCGAAACGGCCAACAGCGAGCGGACAAGTGTCTGCTCGGTGGGCATCGTCGTAGTGAGAAACGGCCTGCTGGCCGACACTTTCTATTCGCTCATACAACCCGAACCCAACTATTACACCTACTGGTGCACCAGAGTGCATGGGCTGACCTGTGCCGACACGGACGACGCCCCTGTCTTCCCGAAGGTGTGGGCTCAGGCGGAGCCGCTGATAGAGGGTCTGCCCCTGGTGGCTCACAACAAGGCCTTCGACGAGAACTGCCTGAAAGCCGTCTTCCGGTGCTATCAGATGGATTATCCCGACTACGACTTCTATTGCACCTGTATCGCTGCACGCCGACGCATGCCCCAACTGCCCAACCACAAGCTCGACACCGTTGCTGCTGCCCTTGGCTACAATCTCAAGAACCACCATCATGCCTTAGCCGATGCCGAAGCCTGTGCGTGGATAGCGCAGCAGCTGTTGTAGGGTGGGGCGTTTAGACGATGGGTGTCTGCGACATGTCGTGGATGCCGATGCCTATCTCGAAGTGGTATTTCACGATGCCGAGGTCGATCTTCTCGTAGAATCCACGCTGCGCCGTGGCTGTGACGGTATGGTCGTCGTTGTAGTGGAAGTAGAACTTCTGCTGGTTGACGGCTGTCGGTGCCGTCAGCGCACATTCCACACCGCGACGGAACCAGTCGGGTGTCAGCTGGCTGATATTGGAAACCTGTCCTGCCGACTTCACTTTGTGGGCTACTCCCTGCGTCAGTCCGTAGCCTAAAGCGATGGCGGCACGATATTTCTCACCGGGCCCCACGCTCACCCGCTTGCCGTTGCGACGGTAGGTGAGGGCTGCCCAGCAGGTGTTCAGCCCCATGCGCTGAGCTTCCAGCACGAGGCGTTCGCCGTAGTAGCCCAAACGTTCGTCCAGATTGTCGCCCTGCTTGCCCACCAAGGCGAAGTAGTTGCTCACCCCGCTGAACTTGCCGTAGTTGACGAACCAGCTGCCGAAGGCTTTCTTGTCGTCGGTCACCAGCTGGATGTGCAGGTCGCCCTCGCGGTTGCATTGCTCAACCAGCTCGAGCAGCTGTCGGATTTTCTCCTGCTCTATGGGGCGTGCGTCGTAGCGTCTGACGCTGTGGCGCTGTCTTGCAGCTTCGAGTAGTGTCATCATTTCTCGTTTTATTTTTTACAATTACGTTGCAAATATAACAATTTTATCGTTAAGTTGGCATGAAAGAAGCAGAAAAGTTGCATTTTTTTTAAAAAAAAGCCTACCTTTGCCCCCAAAAACAGTCATGGCAGTCATAGAAATCAATTCGCTGGCGCATCCCGGAGTGGATGTGTTCAGTACGCTCACCGAGGCCCAGCTGCGCAACCGTCTGGAACCCGACAAGGGCATCTTCATTGCCGAGAGTCCGAAGGTAATCCGCGTGGCCCTCGATGCCGGCTACGAGCCGCTGGCCCTTCTCTGTGAGGAGCGGCATATCGCCGGCGATGCGCGCGACATCGTTGAGCGTTGTCCCGACATACCTATCTATACAGGTACGCGCGAGCTGCTCAGCCAGCTGACAGGCTACACGCTGACGCGCGGTGTACTCTGTGCCATGCGGCGAAAGCCAATGCCGACGGTTGAGACCGTCAGCGGCGGGGCGCGTCGCGTGGTGGTCATCGACGGCGTGGTAGACACGACTAACATCGGAGCCATCTTCCGCTCGGCGGCGGCACTCGGTATCGACGGCGTGCTGCTCACTACCAACTCGTGCGACCCTCTGAACCGTCGAGCCGTCCGCGTGTCGATGGGGTCGGTGTTCCTCGTGCCGTGGACGTGGATAGGCAGCGAGGCCGACGACTATCAGCAACAGTTGCGCGCGTTGGGATTCCGTACGGCAGCAATGGCGCTGAGCGACAACTCCGTGCCCATCGACCATCCACAGCTCGGTGCCGAACGACGACTGGCCATCATCATGGGGACGGAGGGCGACGGACTGCCACAGCACGTCATCGATGCAGCCGACTATGTGGTGCGCATCCCGATGTCGCATCAAGTCGACTCGCTCAACGTTGCCGCTGCCTCGGCGGTGGCCTTCTGGCAACTAAGGGCATAAAAAGAATAACAGCGCTGTTTCACAACAACGCTGTACTCCAGTTTCTAACTAACTTATTATCAACTATTCATTAGGGAATAAACTTTGATCATGAAAAAGAGAATCTTTACCCTTAAATCGTTGCAAAGTTACGTAAAAAAGTAAATTGATGTAAGTTTTTTTGAGGAAAAACGTAAAATTTCTACGTAAACGTTTGCGTTTTTCGTTTTTTGTTAGTATATTTGCGGCCAACAAATCAAACTCAACGATATGAAACCGCGTAGAACATCATTGAAAGATCTTGCCGAACGATTAGGTGTCAGCATCGCTACCGTATCGAGAGCCTTGCGCAATTCGCACGAGGTGGGCGACGAGATGAAACAGCGTGTCCAGGAGCTGGCCAAGGAGCTGAACTACCGCCCCAACCCCTTCGCGCGCAGCTTGCGGCAGGAAGCACCAAGGGTGATAGGCGTTGTGGTGCCCGACCTGGTGACCCACTACTTTGCCGGCGTGCTCAACGGCATTGAGGAGAGGGCACGGAAGGATGGCTACTCCGTCATCAGCAGCAACTCGCACGAGAGCTACGAGAAGGAAGAGGCGGCCATCGACAACTTCATCGACTTGCATGTGGCTGGTATCATCGCCTGCTTGGCGCAGAATACTACCGACTACGAACACTTCAAGAGCATCCACAAGATGGGCATCCCGCTGGTGTTCTTCGCACGCACCTGTCTGCCCGAACTGTTCTCCAGCGTCACGGGCAACGGAGATATCGCCACGCAAGAGGCTACCGAGCACCTCATCGCTCAAGGATGCCGTCGCATCGCCTTCGTAGGAGGCCCTAACCATCTCGACATGGTGCGCCGTAGGAAACACGGCTATTTGGAGGCGCTGCGCGAACACCGCATCCCTATCGACCGCGAGATCGTGTCGTGCGGGTTCATCGACGGTGAGCTGATGCAGCAGGCCACAGAGCGTCTGCTGCAGCTGCCCGACCGTCCGGATGCCATCATCGGCTTCAACAACATCGCCACATACGCAGCCTATTCCACCATCAAGCGCATGGGGCTGCGCATCCCCGACGATGTGGCGCTCATCGGCTTCACCGATTCGCCGGCTTGCGAATACGTCACGCCTACCATCTCCAGCATCGAAGACATGGCAAACCTTCAGGGACAGAAGGCGTGCGAGATGCTCCTCAAGCATATCGGCGGCGAAACGAAGGTGCGCAAGGAGGTGGTACCGATGGTGATAAAAATACGCGAGAGCAGCAGGAAAAATTAAAGAATTAGAAAATTAAAGAATTAGAGAATTAGAAAATTTAATAGAATATGGAAAGAAGGAAAATGTTTTGGGCCGTCGTCGTGACTGCCGTTATGAGCATGGGCTTGCTGAGCTCGTGCGCCACGAAGGAGCGTGCCATCAACCGGCTGGAGAAGTTCTCTTACGAACTGCGCGACCACAGTGCCTATTATACCGTCGACGAGTGGAAGCAGGCAGCCGAGACGTTTGTCGACATCCGCAAGGACATCAGCAAGCACGAGATGGATTATACCGCCGAGCAGAAGAAGAAGATTGGGGTGCTCGAGGGTAAGTGTGCCGGCTATATGGCGAAGGGTGCCAAGGAGGGCATCTTCGACAAGATAAAGGGCTTTGGCAACGAGATAGAGGGTATCCTGCAGGGCATCCTGAATGCCGTCACCGACTACGTTGATTAGTTTTTTTTACTCCCCCAAAAAAGAGATTAGTGGTAGGAAGTCCCCGCTTCCTATGCTTGTGTGCAAATGTAGGAGGTCCCGCTTCCTATGGTGACACCTGCCACGCTATCTGCCACCTTGCTAATGTAGGAGGTCACGCTTCCCAGCGTGACACCTGTCACGTATTTGCTACATATGTGCTGTTGCGACGCTTGGAAAGGCCACGGGTAGGCGAGCGCAGCTCGGGAATGGCGTCGCCTCCTACGCTGCTCTACTTTATAAAGTGCCTCCCAAGGTGTAGCTATCAGGAGGAAGGTAACGGGGATTCTGATTGATGTAGCTGACATACGCTTCAAAGTTGTTACCATCACGCACCAGACGGTCGAAGAAGTTTCTCTGCCAGACTTGGCCTTTTCTTCCCAAAGCCTGATTGATGGCATTCGCCGTATACTGTTTCACGCTTCCGATGAACCTCGTAGATACCTCTTCGCCAATGGGCGATAGAAGTAGGTGTACGTGATTGGGCATGATGACAAAGCGATAAAGATTGTATCGTCTGCCGTGATAAAGCAACAACGTTTTGGCAACGATCTGCCTGATGTCCTCACGTTGCAGGATACACTCACCAAAACCTTGATCCAGCCATCTGTCTATCTTCCTCCGTATGGTATAATCGTATTCATCCTTTGTCTTCTGATCCCATGGTTGCGGATGAGCAGCAAGCCATTGCTCTTTGAAGGCAGTGAGTTCTGCGAGTTTTTCTTGTGGAAGAGAGTCTGCCAGTCTGAAGGTGATAAATTGTATTTTGTTGTTTTGGTGCCAATGGGGGAGCTTTGCTCCTGTGATACTGATGTGCTGATGTTGATCAACAAACTGTAAGGAGCTGTCGTCCATGCTGTCGGCTCCGATTTCATTCTCCATGGTGTTGGATATTTACTTTTGTTATTGTTGTTCTTACTCTCTGAAGGAGGTCACGCATTGTCTAATGTAGGAGGTCACGCTTCCCAGCGTGACACCTGGCACGTAGTTGCTACATATGTGCTGTTGCGACGCTGGGAAGCGTCGCCTCCTACACTGCTGCTTATGCGCTGATGTAGGAATGCCGCATTGGCTAATGTAGGAGGTCACGCTTCCTAGCGTGACACCTGGCACATGTGTACTTCTTATTTGCTGTTGCGACGCTGGGAAGCGTCGCCTCCTACAGTTAGCGTTGTTGGGCTTTTTGCATGCTTCAGCTATTGCTTCTTGCAGCAATCGCCCTCAGCCTTTTGGCAGCCTTCAGCCTTTTGGCAGCCCTCATCCTTCTTGCAACCTTCTGCTTTCTTGCATCCCTCAGCTTTCTTGCATCCTTCAGCTTTTTGGCATCCTTCAGCCTTTTGGCATCCTTCAGCTTTTTTGCAGCAATCGCCCTCAGGCTTCTTGCATCCTTCGGCTTTTTTGCAGCAATCGCCCTCAGGCTTTTGGCATTGCTTGGCGGGTGTGGCCTCATAGCCGATCTTTGAGAAGGCCTTCATGATGTTCTCAGGGGTGTTTTTGTCCGCATCATAGGTGATGGTAACCGTTTGGTTCTCAACGCTTGTCTCAATCTTCTTGATGCCTTTCTCGAAGCGGATGTTGTCCTTGATCTTGTTCTCGCAGTTTTCGCAATGCATCAGCGGTTGAGTGGTGACGACGAGCGTCTTGATGTCTTTTGCCGTTGCGGCCAGCGTCATGAGCAGCGTCATGGCGACGAGTGCTAATTTCTTCATATTACAGTTGTTTGTTTTGATGAATGATTTAAAAACGTTCGAAGTGAAGGCGCAGCCCCACATAGAACATCGCCCCGTCGACAGGTCCATAGACCAGGGTAGGGTCGAACTGGCTCGTCCAGGGATGATGGGCGTGGATGATGGGGTTCTTCTGCCGGTAGTTGGTGAGGTTTTCCGCTCCGGCATAGACGGAGAAGTGGCGGAACCAGCGTGTCAGTTGCAGGTTGACTTGCTCGTATGCCTTGAACGTGGTTTTCCACGACGGCTCCCCCTCTATAGGATAAGGTGCGGGCATGCGCCCAGAGCCGTTCAGCTGCAGCGTGGCGTCTATCTGCCAGAGTCCTAAGGGCGTCTTGTAGGATGCCGTGAGCAGTCCTTTGTACTTGCTCTGCAGGGGTTTGTCCTGCAGCGAGCCCCCGTAGGTGGAGCGAACGATGTTGCGGCGGTAGGCCGCCGTCAGCTCCAAGCCCTTGACGATGGGGTAGGAGGCGTCTATCTGGAAGCAATGGTTGCGGTTCTTTCCGTGCGACTCCACGAGGTAGATATGTTCGGACGACGCATCATAGTCGGCCACCACCTGAGAGAGGAAGTGGGTATAGTAGTACTCCGCGTTGAGCAGCAGCGTGCGTCTTAAGAGCGGTATGCTGAGCGAGAGGCTGATGCCGCTGTTCCACGCTTCTTCGAGGAAGATGTCGGGAAACTGGTTCGACATCACGACATAATCGGGAATCATGCTGATGTTGCGCCCCTCGTAGGCGAAGAGGAGTGTCCGTCCGCTTCCCAGGAGGAAGCTGTTCTCGGCCAGCGGCCGAACGAAGCGATGGCCCTTACCGACGGAGGCGCGAAGGCTGACCACATCGTTGGGAGCAAACTTCACGTGCATGCGGGGTGTCAGGAAGGTGCCTCGGCTGCGATGGTCGATGTACGAATAGTCGGCACGCAGGCCAGCCATGAGGATGAGTTTGTCGTCGAGGTTGAACGTATACTGGGCGTAGGCACCTGGAGTGTTCTCCCTGTTCCAGAGCTTCATGCTGCCCGAATCGAAGGCGGTGTTCCATTTCCATTCGTCGAACGACGAGTGCTGATAGCTGAGGCCTGCCGACAGGTTGTGCATGGGCGTGAAGTCGGTCTCGTAAAGCAGCTGGGCGTAGGCGTCGCGCTGGATGACGTCGTAGTGCTTCCATCCGAAGAGCGACTCCATCTGCTGGAATGTTGCGTTGAGGATGAGTGCCACGTTGCCGTTGTGGTCGTGGTCGAAGATGTAGGCATTCTTCGCAAACGCCTCGTAGCGCTGGGTCGTCAGGTTGATGGCGTAGCGCTGCTGACGAGGATAGGCACCGCCGTAAAGAAAACCATCTGTATGCGAGGCCATATTCTGCTCGTCGGAGAAATCAGGTTCAGCCTGCTCGTGATGCTCCGTCTGTCCGCCTGCGCGCTCTTCCTTGATGGCTCTGACGGCCGACTGGAAGATATAGTTGGGCGAGAAGAAGGCCCATCGCATCATGGCGTTCCACTGCCGGATGTCGGGCGAGTCGGCGAAGGTGTCGTGGTTGTGGTCGGTCTGGTGGAATTTGTCCTCGTAGTGCATCATCACGCCCATGCTCCATCCGTTGGCCTCGTTGGCCTGCCGGAGCGGTGCTGTAGCGGGCGTGAGGTGGAACATCGCGTCGGCATTGGCTTCCATCTTCGCCATCGAATTGCCGTAGATGTTGGCGTTGAGCTGGTCTTTGAGCTGCGGTTTGAGATATTCGATGTTGATCTGCCCCGTGATGCTCTCGTGGCCGTTCTTCACCGAGGCGCAGCCTTTCGACACCTGTATGCTCTGCATCCAGGGCCCAGGCACGTAGCCGAGCGAATAGGGTAGGGCAGCACAGCGGAAGTTGGGGATGTTCTCCGTGAGCATCTGCACGTAGGTGCCGCTCAGTCCGAGGAGCCTGATCTGCCGGGCCCCCGTTGCGGCATCGCTGTAGTTGACGTCGACGGAGGGGTTGGTGGTGAAGCTCTCGCCGAGGTTGCAGCAGGCAGCCTTCGTGAACTCGCGGTCGGTGAGCGTCACAGCGTTCACCACGCCCCGGCTCTTCACGCTGCCGGGACGGCGTTGCACCACCTGTACCTCCTGCAGCTGTTGGTCGCCGATGGCGGGCAGGCTGTCGTTCTGGGCGTTGGCCGCGACAGACGAGGCGATGCAGAGGCTTGTCAGAATCAGTTTTCTCATTGCGGGTTCTTCCTGATGTTTCGGAACTTCGCCCACTGGCTCTTCGGGTCGGCCAGGTAGGGCATGACGTTTGGCACGTAGAGGATGCCCTCCTTCTGGAACTGCTTGCTGAACGAGTCGCCCTTGATCTTGATGGGTGCTCCCGACTGTATGACCACCGTCTTCAGTGCGGGGCAGTGGTTGAAGGCTCCGCCGCCTATCTCCTTGACGCTGACGGGAATTTCTACTCTGGTGAGCGACGAGCATCCGTTGAAGGCGTCGCCGTCGATCTCTTTCACCGACAGCGGTATGGTGATGCTCTGCAGGCTGTGGCAGTTTTTGAACACCTTCGAGTCGATCTCTTTCACGCTGGGGATGTTGATGAACCGCAGGCTGACGCACTCCTCGAAGGCGCTCGATCCGATGTCGCGGATGCTTGCTGGGAGGTAGAGCGAGTCGATGCTGGCGCAGCCTTTGAAGGCATCGTGGGCTATCGACTTGATGCTCGACGGGATGACCACCTCTCTGAGGCTGGCGCATCCCTCGAAGATGCTGTTGGCGATGTTGTCCATGCTCGTGGTGAAGGCGAAGGAGCGCAGGCTGGTGCAGTTCTTGAAAGCCACCCATCCGATGGCCTTGACGGTGCCAGGAATCTCTATCTCTTCGAGCGACGAGCAGTCCTGAAAGGCGCTGTAGGCTATCTTCTCGAGCGAGGGTGGCAGGTTGACCTCCTTGAGGCTGGAGCATCCGAGGAAGGTGTTGTACTCTATCTGGCTCACCATTGCCGGTATGTCGATGCGCTCCAGGGCCGTGCATTGCTTGAAAGCTCCGTGTCCGATGGCCCGTATGCCGTCGTGCAGCCGTACCTCGCGCAGCGCTGTACACCGGAAGAAGAGTCCGCTCTCAATGGCAGTGACCGTCTCGGGGATGGCGATGGCTGTCAGGGCGGTGCATCCCTCGAAGGCTCCGGTGCCAATCTTCGTGACGGTTGTCGGGATGCTCACCGACTGCAGCGAGATGCAGTCTTTGAACGTTCCGGCGGCAATCTCCTCGACATAGTACTCGGTGCTGTCGCTCTCTATCTTCTCCGGGATGACGACGTCGCCCGTATACAGCCCCTTCATGGCTATCACCTTGGCTGTCAGCTCCTTGGCGTTGAGCTGATAGTAGATGTCGCCTACCATCACCTTCTCTGCCTTCTTCAGCAGCGGGGCAGCCTCTGCGGCCTGCAGGGCGGTCGCTATCAGCACGATGAGCATCCAAAAGTGTAATGTCTTTTTCATGTTCTTTTCCAGTTTTTTCTTTTGTTCTTATTTATAATGCAAAGTTACAAAAACTATTCCAAACTGCCAAATCCTACAGCCCGTTTTTACATATTTTGACTAATCGTGAGTGACAGTGACAGAGTGACAGTGACAATAAGGTAGGTTCAATGTAGCGAGAAAAAGTCAGAGTAGATTTTTATTATTATTTATATAATGATAAATCTATAATAAGGGCTTTTGCGCACCTAATAGACGACCTTATTGTCACTTGTCACTTGTCACTGTCACTTTTTTTAGCCTGTTTTGTAACATGTAACATGTAACGTTTTTTTTGCCTTGTCTTTTCTGAGACGGTTGGCCATCTCCCACGTTCGGGGAGAGTTCGTAAGTCGCCCGAACGTCTGGGACAGGTGTCACGTTGGGAAGCGTGACCTCCTACATTAGCAAGGTGGCAGTGTATGTGGCAGGTGTCACGCTGGGAAGCGTGACCTCCTACATTAGCAAGGTGGCAGTGTACGTGGCAGGTGTCACGCTGGGAAGCGTGACCTCCTACATTAGCAAGGTGGCAGTGTATGTGGCAGGTGTCACGCTGGGAAGCGTGACCTCCTACATTAGCGCAGAGTGGCATGCAGCGGTATCAGAGA
>JAGBLC010000167.1 GCA_017635615.1 Prevotella sp. | reverse complement strand
GGATCTTCTTTTTCCTTTACCAATTTCTTGGCATACCGGGTCAGGCGCCTCATCAGCGGTTCACTGTCGGCAATGGCACCGATGCTCTGCCAAAGCTCTGTATTCATCGCATTTAGTTGTACTGCTGTCATAATTCCAACACTTTAGGTTCATGCGTGCAAAGTTAAGCATTATTTCTGAATAAACCAATAAAAACAAGATAAAAAAAAATGAGTATCCGTTATCGTACCACCAAATTTTCGGGCATCCGCTCTGGGTAGCCCGATTTATTTTGCACCTAACATAAAAATTGCTCTAAGACATCATTCACAAGAGAAGAATACGACAAAGAAGAAAACTAAAAATCGGAGGGACAGTTTTTTGATTCCCTGGATCATGTGAACAGAGAACCTCCGTTCACGCACCGCAGCAATAGCATGCTGTAACTACCTTCACCCGCTTATCTGTTTTGATGTTACACATTATAATATATGACGCATTTCGCATACCTAAATGAGGCATATTGCATACCTAAATGAGGCATATTGCACGCCAAAGAAAACGTTCCGACAACGACATGCTTACATAATACACTGTCAATCATCCATTTACACCAAACGCAAAATACGGCGCCATTTGCGGCCAGACCTCTTCGCCGCCGGAAATATTCGATTCCTTCATGGGGTGTTTTTGTGAATTATCTTGACAAAATCTCTTATCCCTCCCCTGAGCATTCCATCAGATGCATCGTACAATATTTCCATTTTTTTCTTAACAACAATAAAAAACGGAGCTGTTGTATGCTGATTATAAGAAGAATTGTGTACTTTTGCAAACGCATTAACAAAACTTCGTAAAATAACGAATCAATCATGAAACAAACAAATGTCAAACCTGCCTCAGGAAAACTGGGCATTCTGGTAGTCGGTTGCGGAGCTGTCTCCACAACGTTTATGACGGGTGTGCTTCTTACGCGCAAGGGACTGGGCAAGCCCGTTGGTTCGTTCACACAGTACGACAAGATTCGTGTCGGCAAGGGCGAAGAGAAACAGTATCTGCACGTCGGCGACATCGCACCGCTGGCCAGTCTGAGCGACATCGTCTTTGGCTGCTGGGATGTCTATCCGCAGAATGCCTATCAGGCTGCCATGTATGCCGAGGTGCTGAAAGAGAAAGACATCAACCTGGTGCGCGACGAGCTGGAGCAGATTGTTCCGATGAAGGCCGCCTTCGACAAGAACTACGCCAAGCGTCTGGACGGCGACAACGTGAAGGCCGGGCTGACACGCTGGCAGATGGTGGAGGCGCTGCGCGAAGACATCCGACGCTTCAAGCAGGAGAAACAGGTGGAGCGCGTCGTGGTGCTCTGGGCCGCTTCGACAGAAATCTATGTTCCCGTCGACGAGAAGGTGCACTACCGCCTGGAAGACCTGGAGGCAGCGATGAAGGCCGACGACCGCGAACACATCGCCCCGTCGATGTGCTATGCCTACGCAGCCCTGCAGGAGGGAGCGCCGTTCATCATGGGTGCGCCCAACACGACGGTAGACATTCCCGCCATGTGGCAGCTGGCCGAGCTGACGAAGATGCCGATAGCCGGCAAGGACTTCAAGACCGGACAGACGCTCGTCAAGAGTGGCTTTGCACCCATCATCGGCGTACGCTCGCTGGGCCTGAACGGCTGGTTCTCGACCAATATCCTCGGCAACCGCGACGGTCTGGTGCTCGACGAGCCTGCCAACTTCCGCACGAAGGAGGTGTCGAAGCTCTCCACGCTGGAGACCATCCTGCGCCCCGACTGGCAGCCCGACCTCTACGGACATGGGAATGACGACGACACACAGTATTATCATAAGGTGCGCATCAACTACTATCCCCCGCGCAACGACAACAAAGAGGGCTGGGACAACATCGACATCTTCGGCTGGCTGGGCTACCCGATGCAGATCAAGATCAACTTCCTCTGCCGCGACTCTATCCTGGCTGCCCCGCTCTGTCTGGACCTCTGTCTGCTCTCCGACCTGGCAGCACGGGCAGGACGCTACGGAACGCAGCGCTTCCTGTCGTTCTTCCTCAAGTCGCCGCAGCACGACTACACCGTAGGCGAGGAACCCGTCAACAACCTCTACCAGCAATACACCATGCTGAAGAACGCCATCCGCGAGATGGGAGGCTATGAGGCCGACGAAGAGATAGACTGACCGTCTGCCACCTATTCGCTGCCTATGTGCTGTTGCGACGCAGGGAAAGGCTACGGGTAGGCGAGCATAGCTCGGGCGCTCGGCCCTTGGGACGCTTTGCTTGCAAAGAATGGCGTCGTCTCCTACAAGGCCTGCCACACGGAACCCCTCCCCCTCGGGGAGGCCGGGAGGGGTTTTCTATGCGACGCAAGTAAGCGTCGCCTCCCACGGATGCGCTAATTATTGAATAATACGATTTTTTCTGTTTTTCTTGGTTGTTTCACAGAAAGGTTGTATATTTGCAACGACAAAAGCCAAACAACTATGAGTATACTGAAATCCATCCTCAACATGCTGTTCAAAACAGCCGTTGACAGCCTCAACCAGAAAGACGAACGGCCAGCTGCAAGGGCTGAGCAGTCTTTCCGACCGCACAGCGAAACGGTTGCACCCCAACCCGCCGCCGTTGCCGATCCCATTGCCTATTTCGCAGAGATCATCGGCTCGGAGTTTCCGCAATACTCCGTGAAGCGCGATGTACCGGTGACCGACCTTGCCGGTTTTATCTCCGACGAAAGTCAGCTCTACAAGACGCGTCCCGTACAGACCTACAAGGCTGAGTGGGGTGCTCCCTACACCTTCGTGCTCTACCAGGGCGACAAGCCTGCAGGCATCGTGATGCTGGGCTCCGGTAGCAGCCACCACAAGAACGTCAAATATCTCGTTGCGAGGATGTTTGCCAAGAAGATGGGCCTGCCATACATCAACTTCTACACGCAGATGCCCAACGAGCGGGCTTACGTCGTCAAGCGCATCAGAGAGTTCTTGAACGCCTAAGAAAACAAAAAGGAAGAGGGGATGCTCAGCAAGCGCCTGCGAAGGACGAAGCGCCACCCGACACACATAGTCTTGCAGGCGACGGGGTGACGTACCGTCTGGTGATCGCCAACTTTGGCAATTCAAAACTTCTCCCCTCTTCCTTTCCGCACACCCTCGAATTAAAGGTAATCTCGCACCCCCGTACCTCCGTACCTTCGCACCCTCGCATTAAAACCATGGAATCCGTCATCAACGTACTCTCCGACCGGCAAGTGTGGGAAGAGTTTCTGGCTTACCGACTGCTGAAGGGCCGCTTCAACTGGCATGAGTTCGACGAGGCTGACACCTACGTCGCCGAAGAACGCTACCTTGATGTCGTGCAACGCCTGCAGCATGGCGAGCCACTCTCCATTCCCACCCGCCACATGGTCAACAAGATGGGGAGCAGCCGGAAACGGGCGGTCTACAGCTTCCCGACCGACGAGATGACGGTGCTCAAGGCGATGGCGTTCCTGCTCTACCGCTACGACTCTCAGCTCGCGCCCAACTGCTACTCCTTCCGGCGAGGACTGACAGCCCACGACGCCATACGCCACTTGGTGAAAGTCGTCGGCGACACCCCGACATGGGCTTACAAACTCGACATCCACGACTACTTCAACTCCATCTCCATACCGCTGCTGCTGCCCATCCTCAAAGCGTTGATGGCCGACGACGAGCAGCTGTACCGCTTCTTCGAACGGATGCTCACCGACGGACGAGCTCTCTCCGACGGACATATCGTCAGCGAACAGCACGGCGTGATGGCCGGCACGCCCACTTCGCCCTTCCTGGCCAATGTCTACCTGAGCGAGATAGACCGCCACTTCGCCGACAGGGGGGTGCTCTACGCTCGCTACTCCGACGACATCATCCTCTTCGCCCCCGATCGTCAGACGCTCGACAGTCATATCGACGCTCTCTCATCCTTCCTTGCGAAATACCGCCTAAAGGCAAACCCCGACAAGCTACGTATCTATTCACCGGGCGAGCCATTCGACTTTTTGGGATTCAAGTGTAAGGGTCGCTGCATCGACATCGCTGATGCCACCCGGCAGAAGATGAAAGACCGCATCCGACGCAAGGCACGCTCGCTGCAACGCTGGCACGGCAAGAACGACATCGCACCGGAGAAGGCCATGAAAGCACTCACCCGCTACTTCAATACCAAATTCTTCGAGGCTGATGACGATGCCATGCTCACGTGGTCGAGGTGGTTCTTTCCCATCATCAACCAGACGGAAGGCCTCAGGGAGATAGACCGCTACCTGCAACAGTATCTGCGCTTTGTGGCCACCGGGCGACACAACAAGGCGAACTACCGCATCGGCTATGCCCAGCTGAAAGAGCTCGGCTACCGAAGTCTCGTGCATGAGTTTTACAAGACGAAGAAGCAATTGTAGCATCTTCGAGCGCTAAAAGGAACGCATTGGCTGCCTGTTTTTTGCGACTGAGTTGCAGAGAATCGACATTTCTCGCTTTTTTCCTTCCTGCCTTGCGCTAATTACGCTACCTTTGCAGCGTCCTAACAAAAATAAAAAAAGATACGACTATGTCACACGAACATCATCATCACGACGAGCACGAAGGCTGCGAATTCCACGAGCATCATCATCACGAGCATCATCACGAGCATGAAGGCTGCGGGTGCCACGAGCACGAAGGCTGCGGATGTCACCATCATCATGAAGAAGGCAGCCAGAAAGGGAAGCTCGCAACCATCATCGTTGCCGCCCTGCTCCTCATTGTAGCCGTGATTATCGAGAAACGCTGCTCGCTGCCCACCTGGCAGCTGCTCCTCGTCTATCTCGTGCCCTACCTGCTGGTAGGATTCGAGACGCTGAAGGAAGCCGCGGAAGGTCTGCTGCACGGCGAACCGCTGAACGAGAACTTTCTCATGACGGTGGCCACCATCGGTGCACTCGCCATCGGTTTCATGCCAGGAGCCGAGACGCAGTTTCCGGAGGCGGTCTTCGTGATGCTCTTCTTCCAAGTGGGCGAGCTGTTCGAAGGCTATGCCGAGGGGAAGAGCAGGAAGAGCATCGCCCACCTGATGAATATCCGGCCTGAGGTGGTACATGTCACCTCCCCTAACCCCTCCGAGGGAGGGGGAACCTCCCCTAACCCCTCCAAGGGAGGGGGAACCTCCCCTAACCCCTCCAAGGGAGGGGGACAAGATACTATTGTGGGAGAGGTCAGCCCCGAAGAGGTTGCCGTGGGTAGCATCATATTGATTAAGCCGGGCGAGCGTGTGCCGCTGGACGGCATCGTGGTGGAAGGAAAGACAGCACTGAACACCGTGGCCTTGACCGGCGAGACGATGCCACGCAAAGTGGCTGAGGGCGACGAGGTGATATCGGGCTGCGTCAACCTGTCGGGCGTCGTTAAGGTGCGCACGACAAAGAGCTACGGCGAGAGCACCGTGGCGAAGATTATCGATCTGGTGGAGCATGCTGCCGACCACAAGTCGAAGAGCGAAGCCTTCATCACCCGCTTTGCCCGTGTCTACACGCCCATCGTCGTGGCGCTGGCGGTGCTGCTGGCTGTTATACCTATTATTATAATAGCTCTCGGCGGCTCTCTGTCACCATCCTTCGGAGGGATCAGGGGAGGCATTTACCGCGCCCTGCTGTTCCTCGTCGTATCATGTCCCTGCGCCTTGGTGCTTAGCATTCCGCTCACCTTCTTTGCCGGCATCGGCGGAGCCTCGCGGAAGGGCATCCTCATCAAGGGAGCCAACTTCATGGACATCCTCTCGAAGGTCAAGACGATGGTGTTCGACAAGACGGGAACACTCACCTACGGGCAGTTTGAAGTGACGGCGGTGCATCCTGATTATTCGAAGAGCGAGGAGCGCGAATTGCTGCACTTAGCGGCTCACGTAGAGCATTACTCCACCCATCCCATTGCCGAAGCCCTGCGCAATGCATTCCCCGAGGAAGCCACCGACGGCTGCGAGGTGAGCGATGTCGAAGAGATAGCCGGACAGGGCATCCGCGCCCGTGTGGGCAACAGGATGGTCTGTGTGGGCAACACAAAGATGATGGATGCCATCGGCGTCAAGTGGACGGCCTGTCAGCACGACGTCGGGACGATTATCCATGTGGCGATAGAAGACACAACCTCGCACCCACGCACCTCCGCACCTTCGCACCCCCGACTGTTGTATGCCGGCCACATCGTCATCAATGATAAGGTAAAGGACGACAGCCCGGAGGCCATCGCCCAGCTCAGGAAGAGAGGCATTGAAAGGATTGTCATGCTGACAGGCGACCGCAAGGAGGTGGCAGCGGCCGTCGCCAGCGAACTGCATATCAATGAACATCATGCCGAACTGCTCCCTGCCGACAAACTGGAATTTGTAGAAAACTATATGAGGCTCGTACCTCGTACCTCATACCTCGAAACAAGCAAGATTGCCTTCGTGGGCGACGGCATCAACGACGCTCCCGTCCTGGCCAGAGCCGATGTAGGCATCGCTATGGGCGGTTTGGGAAGCGATGCTGCCATCGAGGCCGCCGATGTAGTGCTGATGGACGATAAGCCGACGAAGATAGCTGCGGCCATCAGCATCGCTCGCCGCACACTCAGCATCGCCCGACAGAACGTTGTGTTCGCCATCGGTGTGAAGGTGGCGGTGCTCCTGCTCGCCCTCTTCGGTCTGGCCACGATGTGGATGGCCGTCTTCGCTGATGTCGGCGTCACCGTACTGGCCGTCCTCAACGCCATGCGAGCCCTACGCACATGATTGCGCGGAATATCAGAACCTCTAACTATAATATTG
>JAGBLC010000166.1 GCA_017635615.1 Prevotella sp. | reverse complement strand
GCGACGTGAGACACGTCGCCTCCTACTTCTGCGTTGCCTGTTGCGACGTGAGACACGTCGCCTCCTACTTGTGCGCTGCAAAGTTAGTGGTTTTCAACAAGAAACCATTCCCTGCAGCTGCTTTTTCAATCAAATTGCATCGCATTTCACAATAATTATGAATTATGAATTGTGAATTATGAATTATATTGACTACCTTTGCACGCATATACAACGATAGAAATATGACAGTAGGATATACCACAGGGGTCTACGACCTCTTCCATATCGGGCACCTCAACCTCCTGAAGAACGCCAAGGGCATGTGCGACAAGCTCATCGTGGGCGTCACCGTCGACGAGCTGGTGGCCTACAAGGGCAAGCAGGCCATGATACCTTTCGAAGACCGCATAGAGATAGTGCGCAGCATCAAGTATGTCGATGCCGCCGTGCCGCAGTACGACATGGACAAACTCTCCGCCTGCAAGAAGCTCGGCGCCGACATCCTCTTCGTGGGCGACGACTGGTACGGCACCGAGAAGTGGCGGCAGTACGAGGAGGAGTTTGCCCGTGAAGGCATCAGGATAGTCTACTTCCCCTACACCAAGGGCATCTCGTCGACACAGATAACAAAGGCGCTCAACGCCGTGCGTGGCCACAATCTGGAAGACGTGAAATAGGATGACTCCCTTTCAACACAACAATCCCCATTAAAAATTGCATCAAACTATGGTGAACAAAGATTTTTGCTTGAGCTCGTATATCGCATTCAGATATATCTGGCGCGACGACATGGACTTTGCCGAAGGCATGCATCATGAGCTATACCAACCGCTGCCCGACGAGGAGCGCATACCTGTGAAGACAGCACAGGACATCGACCGCGAGGTGCAGCGACAGTTCGACGAACTATACAGCCGCTACGACAGCATCGGCATCCTGCTCTCCGGCGGGATGGACTCTGCCTGCCTGGCAGCCTACCTGAAGCCTGGCAGCCATGCCTACACCTTCACGGCCAAGGGGACGCACGTCTTCAATGCCGACGAAGAGCGTGCCGCCGCCTACTGCGAGAAGTTCGGCCTGCAGCACCACTTCGTGGAAATATCGTTCGACGACTACAAACAGTTCACTCCCACCGTGATGGCCACCAAGTGCGCCCCCGTCCACTCCATCGAACCGCAGATATACAAAGCGGCGATGATGGCTCACGACGACGGTGTGCAGATGATGATGGTGGGCGAGAGTGCCGACTTGATCTTTGGCGGCATGGACCAGCTCATCTCGCGCGAATGGCTCTTCGACGACTTTGTGAAGCGCTACACCTTCCTCGACCCTGAGCTGGTGCTGACGCATCCTGTCGACATGAGTGCGCTCTACGAGCGCTATCGCCAGGGTGAGCATATCGACTATATGAGGTTTATGGACGATGTCTTTGCCATCGAGAGCTCCAGCTCCTATCTCAATGCCTTCGGAACGGCACGGATGCCCTACTACGACCCGTATGCCCGGCTTGTCATGGCCGAGCCGCTCGATTTGCACCGTGTGCGCAACGGCGAGCCGAAGTATCTCATGCGCCAGCTCTATGCCTTGAAATATCCTGAGCGTGAGATACCGTTCAAAATACCCATGCCGCGGCCCGTCAACCTCATCTTCGAGCATTGGGAGGGTCCCGCAAGGGCGGAGTTCCGTCGCGACATCCCCATGCACGAGCTGACGGGCAATCAGAAGTGGCAGCTGTGGTGCGCCGAGCAGTTCCTCAACCAGATGGAAGGTAATATCTATTAATTAGAACGCAGAGACGCAAAGACGCAGAGATGAAAGCTTAGCATTGCCTGTGCCGCACCAGAGCGCCTGAAGAAATCAAAACGGACCGATGCATCACGCACCAGTCCGTTTCTTTGTTACGCTTTATAAATCAAATTGCGAATAATGATGATTTTGTCTTAAGCAGTTTCTCATATATCTTCGTTATTCTTCCTCGTCCTCGAAGTCGTCGTCCCATACGGTGCGGCCGCCACGCTTAGAGGAGAACTCACCGTTGAAGGGGTCGTCGGTGGGTGTTATCACCTGACTGTCCTTGTCAGGGTCTAACGTATTGCTGGGAGAGTTAACAGCCAGTACTGCTTCTGTACGTATGTTCACGATGTCGATGCTCGGCATCTGATATGTCTTTTTCATTTTCTTCCTGTATATTTAAATAGTTCAACTTCTGATAGCTTGGCGGGGAGTGCCATGCCCTTCATGGCACTCCCTCTTGAACATCGCTATCAATTCATTTAACCACAAACTTTTACGTTATTACTTGATGACAACTTTCTTTCCGTTCTGGATGTAGATGCCCTTCTGTGCATGGTTCACCTTGCGGCCGCTCAGGTCGTAGATGTCGCCATCCTGATGGCCGAACAACTCGGCAGCATCGATGGCGGTGGCATCATCGTTGACACCTTCAATGACGAGCTTGGCACCTTCCGATCCCTCGGGCAGGATGAAGTAAGCACGGAAAGCCTTCATCGTGGCGTTGGCCGAGCCTACACGGATTTCGCCATCGGGAGTTACGCCATACTTGCCTTCCATCTCGCCGGCAACCATGTTGCTGTAGGTTCCCTGGAAGGTAGCGTCGCCCTGCTTGGTGTAGCAGTCGGCTTCGGTAGCTGTTGACGAATAGATCGTGATGTTGCTGAATACCAGCTGACTCTCCGTTGTCGGTGTCTCCACGTAGAGGATATACGGTGTGGCAGAAGCCAACGAACCAGTAGTAACCCTCGAGAACTTCAGGTTGCCGTCGTAGCCGCTGAATGTCCATGCCTTGACATTCTCACCGAAGACCGACAGGTCGTTCACCATGAAGGGCAGGGCGATGGTGTTCCATCCCTGGCGGACGGTATAGTTGATCTTCACGCGGTCGTAGGTGCCGGCTGTAATCTCGTTGACGGTTGTTTCGCTGAGCGTCAGCACGTTGACCTTCGTGATGTTTACAGTCACCTCGTCTGTCTTCTTGGTGAAGTCCTTGTTGGTGTTGTACACCTCGATGTAAGCCTGCTTATAGGAAACGCCCTCGGTGGGGATGAACGACAGCTCAAGGGTCTCTTCGCTGTTGGCAGCAACGAGCTTGTTGGCTGTTGCCACCTTGTTGCCGTCGATATAGAGGTCGGCCCACATCGGCTCTTCCACGCCAGCCTTCTCCTGAACGGTGACGGTAGCAGTGTAAGCCTCTTCGGTAGCGCCCGAAGTGGGGATGTTGAAGCTTGTAATGGCTACGTCGTGAGCCAGTGTGGCCAGCTTGAAGCCCTCGAAGTTGTCGAGGTCGTAGTCGTCGTTGGCGAAGCGGAACTGATAGGTACCGGCTTCGAGACCTTCGATGGTGTAGGTTGCAAACTCAGACATTTTGTTAAGTCCAGAGATGGTCTTGTAATCAGTAAAGTCTGCACCATCTTTCGACATCTGAATCTTTACGCTAACATAATTAGCCGTCGCCATATATTGGAAGGTCAGAGTTTCGCCTGTGTTCACTTCCAATGACGGGGTAGTAAGATAGTACGTTGATCCATAAGCATATTTTCCATGAGCGACACCGTCTGATACGCTCCAATAAGCCTCATTTGTTGACTCCCAACCTTCAGGAATCACTTTTGCTTCAAAGTCTTCCGACCACACATTGGGGTCAGCGACATTGGCAGTAGCGGTGAAGGTCAGAGCTGTGTTGTAGGTGTCGGCGGGTGTCAGGGTGATGCTGGCATTGCGGGCACCCACATTCTCAGCATTGTAGTTGAAGGTTACG
>JAGBLC010000165.1 GCA_017635615.1 Prevotella sp. | reverse complement strand
CGTAGAGCGGATTGCCCACAAGCACGGCACTCAGTGTGCTCTTTCCCGAGCCGTTGGGCCCCATGATGGCATGCGTCTCGCCGTCGCGGATGGTGAGGTCGATGCCGCGGAGTATCTCTTTGTCGCCTATTCGGGCGTGTAAATTGCGTACTTCTAACATCTTTATTGTTGTATCAGTATGGTTTGAATGAGCGGCAAAGGTACGAATAAGTGAGAAAATGACAAAAGAAAAGCTTGTTTTTCGCATAATTTTCGAGTATTTCACGCTGTTTCTTTTGCTATTTCCGCTGAAATGGCTAACTTTGCATCGCACATTACATCAAGACGAAAAGTATGAAGAAGCTATTGGCTATAGTCATCATCCTGCTGGTGGCAGTGCTGATGACGCAAATGGTTCCGGACAAGGCCGCCCACAAAGAAGCGATGATGGAGGCCATCAGAGAGTATGTCGACGAAGAAGTAGACAGCAAGGGGCTGGGCGACAATGCCCTGACGCAGCTGGGCAAGAACATTGTGAGCAAGACCGTCGAGGTGTCGCTCAACAGCAAGCTGGAGCTCAGCAACTACTACATCTTCAACACCACCCATATCAACCAGGGCGGGAAAGACCGCACCCTGTCGCTCGGTATGTTCGGTCACGTCTTCACCTTCGACAAGAAGATGCTCCGCGAAGCTCTTGAGCAGGCGGCCGAGGAGAAAGAGGTGAAAAAGAGTGAGCAGAAAGCAGCCAAGGAGGCTGCCAAAGAGGCCAAGCGACTGAAGCGACAGCTCAAGAAGGAAGAGCGCAAGCGCGAAAAGGAGCAGCGCAGGCTTGAGAAGGAACAACGCAAACGCGAGAAACAGCTGCGCAAGCAGGCTGAAAAGGCCAAGAAGGCGAAAGCCGAATAAAGTGTCTTTGTTGGCGATTCTCGTTTGTTGTTGGAGCCGCTATATATATAGGCGGCCCCAACAACAAACAACAATCTTATCGCTGCGTCGGAGACCATCCCTGTTGTTGTTAGAGACTATCTCTATGATTGTCAGTAATAGTCTTTGCTGATAAGTGTTCGATTCACGGTTCTTATTCTTTCTATCACGAATTGGAGAATTAGAGAATCAAAAATCACACGCTGGGGAACACGAATTGGAGAATTAGAGAATCAAAAATCACACGCTGGGGAACACGAATTGGAGAATTAGAGAAACGAATCATGCTGGTGAACGCAGGAAGAAAACGTTTCGCTAATTCTCAAATTCGTGATAAAAAAGACATGAAATAGCATAAATTCTTGGAGAAGCGGGTTAGCCCACCGTGCCTTCGAGCGACACGCTGAGGAGCTTCTGCGCCTCTACGGCAAACTCCATCGGCAGCTTATTGAGCACCTCCTTGGCATAGCCGTTGACGATGAGTCCGACGGCCTGCTCTGTGGGGATGCCGCGCTGGTTGCAATAGAAGAGCTGGTCTTCGGAAATCTTGCTCGTCGTCGCCTCATGCTCCACGACGGCGGTGTCGTTGTGGACGTCCATATAGGGGAAGGTATGCGCCCCGCAGAGGCTGCCGAGCAGCAGCGAGTCGCAAGACGAATAGTTGCGCGCATTGTCGGCCTTCGTCCCCACGCGCACCAGTCCGCGGTAGGAGTTCTGCGAATGGCCGGCCGAGATGCCTTTCGAGATAATCGTAGAACGGGTATCGCGGCCCAAGTGGATCATCTTCGTACCCGTGTCGGCTTCCTGATAGTTGTTCGTCACGGCCACCGAATAGAACTCGGCCACCGAGCGGTCGCCGCGAAGCACGCACGACGGATATTTCCACGTGATGGCACTGCCCGTCTCCACCTGGGTCCACGACAGCTTCGAGTCGTTGCCGCGCAGCTCACCGCGTTTTGTCACCAGATTGAGCACACCGCCCCTGCCCTGCTCGTCGCCGGGATACCAGTTCTGTACGGTGGAGTATTTCACCTCGGCCCGCTCGTTGACGATAATCTCCACGATGGCGGCATGCAGCTGGTTCTCGTCGCGCATCGGTGCCGTGCATCCTTCCAGATAGCTGACGTAGCTATCGTCGTCGGCCACGATAAGGGTACGCTCAAACTGCCCCGTATTGCGGGCGTTGATGCGGAAATAGCTGCTCAGCTCCATCGGGCAGCGCACACCTTTGGGGATGTAGACAAACGACCCGTCGCTGAAGACGGCTGAGTTCAGGGCGGCGAAGAAATTGTCGCGATAGGGGACGACGGTGCCCAGATACTGCCTGACCAGGTCGGGATGCTCTTGGATGGCCTCGCCGATGGAGCAGAAGATGACGCCCTTCTCGCGCAGCTTCTCCTTGAAAGTGGTCTTCACCGAAACGGAGTCCATGATGGCATCGACAGCGGTGTTGCCGCTCAGCGCCAACCGTTCCTCCAGGGGGATGCCCAGCTTGTCGAACGTCTTCATCAGCTCGGGGTCGATCTCACCCCTCCCCTTTGGGGAGGCTGGGAGGGGCTCTGCATAATAGGAGATGGCCTGATAGTCGATAGGGGGCAGCGTGACATGCCCCCACTCGGGCTGACGGAGCGTCTGCCAGTGGTGGAAAGCCTTCAGGCGGAACTCGGTCATCCAGTCGGGCTCATGCTTTTTGGCAGAGATCAGGCGTACGACATCCTCGTTCAGTCCCCGCTCGATAATCTCCGTATGGACATCGGTAGTGAAACCAAACTCGTATTTTTTCTCGGCAATGCGGCGCACCAGTTCGTTGTCGCCGCTGCCTGCCTTGGTTTTGTTTTCTTCCATTTCGGGTGCAAAGGTACGATTATGTAAGTGAAAAGGCAAGAAAAAGCACATTTTTTTTGCTTTTTCTTGCCTTTTCCGGGTCAGACGGACTATTCCGTAAGCCGTGTTCTTTCCGTTACTTTGCGAAGAGCGACATGGCGAAGCCACCGCCGGGAGCCTCCTTGATTTTCAGCACATCGCCGCGCTTGACGGTCTTCTTCGTGATTTGGTAGGCCTTGGGGTTCGTCTCGTAGTGGGCATCCTTGGCATCGGCGTAGAGCGTACACTCATACTTACGGCCCTTGTCTAAGAAGTCGAGACGCACCACGGCAACATGACCGTTCTCGTCGCACTTGCCGCCGACGAACCAGTTGTCGGTGCCTTTCGCCTTGCGGGCCACGGTGATATAGTCGGCCGGCGAGGCTTCCAAGTATTTCGAGTCAGACCAGTCGACGGCCACATCGCGGATGAACTGGAACGCATCGTCGAAGCGCTCGTAGTTCTCGGGCAGGTCGGCAGCCATCTGCAGCGGCGAGTACATCGTCAGGTAGAGTGCCAGCGAACCGGCTATGGTGATGCGTGCCCACGAGGGGTTGTCGCTCCAGGTGGACAGCTTTGTCTCGAAGATACCGGGCGTATAGTCCATCGGACCGCCCTGCAGACGGGTGAAGGGCAGTATGCACGTATGGTCGGGACGGCTGCCTCCGAAGGCTTCGTACTCTGTGCCGCGGGCCGATTCGCCCCCCACGAGGTTGGGATAGGTGCGGCAGAGACCCGTCGGGCGGGTTGCCTCATGGCTGTTCACCATGACGTGATGGCGGGCAGCCTGCTGGATGACGTAGGCGTAGTGGTTGTTCATCGACTGCGAGTAGTGGTGGTCGCCGCGAGGGATGATGTCGCCCACATAGCCTGTCTTCACAGCATCGTAGCCGTAGCGGTTCATCAGCTGGAGCGCATTCTCGAGGTGGCGCTCGTAGTTCTGCGTAGACGAGCTGGTCTCGTGGTGCATCATCAGGCGGACACCCTTCTGGTGGGCATAGTCGTTGAGTGCCTTCAGGTCGAAGTCGGGATAAGGTGTGACGAAGTCGAAGACATCGCGTTTCCACAGATTCGCCCAGTCTTCCCAGCCTACGTTCCATCCTTCCACGAGCACTTCGTCGAGGCCGTTCTTCGCCGCGAAGTCGATATAGCGGCGCACCTTCTCGTTGTTGGCAGCATGCCGGCCGTTGGGCTTTACATGGCTCCAGTCGATCTGGTCGAGCTTGACGGAGGGGAACTCGTCGGTATAGTTCCACGAGCTCTTGCCCACAATCATTTCCCACCACACACCGCAGTATTTCGTGGGATGAATCCACGACGTGTCTTCTATCTTGCAAGGCTCGTTGAGGTTGAGGATGAGGTTAGACGAGAGCATGTCGCGGGCATCGTCGCTCACCATCACCGTTCGCCACGGTGTGTGGCAGGGCGTCTGCATGGCACCCTTCAGTCCGGTGGCATCGGGTGTCAGATGGCTGACGAAGGTGAAGGGTTTGGGCAGCGGATAGCTGGATGGTGTGGGGTTGGGCGTATAGGCATTGCTGCCGCCCATCAGCTTGGTAGTGAGGCTCGTTGTCTGCTGGTCCACCAGTTCGAGGTGCATCGTGGCATAGTCGAGGCAGGCTGCTTCGTGGATGTTGATATAGAGACCGTCGTCGGTGCGCATCTGCAGTGCTGTCTGCACACCCGTCTCTGAGAAGACGGCCACCGACGAGTTGCCCCAGTTGACGGCCTCACGGAACCGTCCGCGTATCTCCGAGAGGCGTGTCTCCTGCGTCACCTGCTCCTGCGTGTCATAGTCGCCGGGGAGCCACCACGCCGTATGGTCGCCCGTCATGGCGAACTCGGTGTGTTCCTCCTTGATGAGGAAGTAGTTGAGCTCGTCTTGCTGGGGGAACTCATAGCGCAGTCCGATGCCGTCATCGTACACGCGGAAGCGGATGATCATCTTGCGAACGCGGGTTTCGACGCCCCGTCCGCGGACGTCAGGATTAGCGGGTGGTGGCATGACGATGTTCTTCTGCTGCTGGAGCGTCACGCAGAGCTCGTTGTAGTGGTTGCGGATGGTTTCTGTCTCGCCCCATACGGGCCGCCACGTCTCGTCGAAGGTCGATGTTTGGGTGTCCACGATAGTAAAGTCGTCCATCAGGTCGGTCTCGCGCATGCCTTTGCTGGCGTGCTTGTCCTTGGCCAGTTCCAGACCGAGGTGGGAGGGCAGGACGACGGCTTTGCCCTTATAGTTCATCGCGTAGGTAGGACGTCCTTCGTCTATCGAGAAGGTCAACGCGATGTTCCCGTCGGGCGAGGTCACTGTCTGCGCTGCGGCCATCATGGGCAGGAGCGACAGGAGGAAAAAGATTTTCTTCATTTGTTTTGATGTTTGTTTTTTTTATAAAAAGAACGCAAAGACGCAGAGACGCAAAGCAATGATACTCTTTGTGTCTTTGCGCCTCTGCGTTCTATTAAGATTTATTTTCGTCCGCTCTGAATGACCAAGTCGCGGACATCCTCGTTGAAGTCGTCCTGCTTCATCAGGTCCTCGATGGCGATGTGCATACGGTAGCGCCAGTAGTGCTTTGGATTGGCGGGGATATTGATGCGCTCGGCATTAGGATCGGGCAGACGCAGCTTCTCGTCGATAGAGAACCAGTCTTGGATGGAGAGGATGCAGAGCATCGACGGCGAGGTGAGATGGCGCGAGACGATGTCGCGTGCCAGCCAGCCGGGCAGCGGGTGCGGGGCGGCATCGCGACGATAGAGCATGGTGTTGTAGTATTCCTGTGTGCGGGGCCAGTCCTCGTCCCACCACTGGCGCAGCGTGGGCATATCGTGCGACGAAATGGTGCAGACACTGCGGTAGGGGTTCTGCGAGAGGTGGCCGAAGCGCACCTTCGGGTCCTTCGGCATCGACTGAAGCTCGAGCGAGAGGATGCGCAGCTCGTTCATCACCCAGGGCACACAGTCGGGCACCATACCGAGGTCTTCGGCACAGACGAGCATGCGGGTGGCTTCTACCAAGCGTGGCATCTTCTTCATCGCCTCCGAATACCAGAACTGGTTGTTGCGGCGGTAGAAGTAGTCGTTGTACAGGCGGTTGAACACTTCCTTATCGTTGTCCCACAGACTCTCGTAGACGAAGTCGAGCTGGGCCGAGATACGCGGGTGGAAGAGGTCGTTGTTCTTATGGTCGCGCACGAAGAGCACGTCGCTGATCAAGGCATAGAGGCCGTCGCGCAGGTTGTCGCGTTCCGTCGGGGAGAGAGGAGCGAGGAACGGGCAGTCAGAAACATTGTTTGCGAAGAAAGCCTCCACCTTGCGCTGCGTCGAGAACTCGGGCTTCATGCGGTAGTAGCCGTCGCCCTTCTCCTCGAGGAAGTTCTGGCGGACGAAGTCGGCACGGTCGCCGAACATGCGGTCGAGCACCCAGTCCATGATGAACGGTTCGGTGAAGCGCTCCTCTTGCCAGTGCAGGCCGTAGCCTTCTATCTCGTCGCGCGTCATGCCGAGGGCAGGCGAGAACTGTCCGAGCAGTCCGTGGACCGATTCGATGGGTATCTCCCAGATGCGGAAGAAGCCCAGCACGTGGTCGATGCGGTAGGCATCGAAGAACTTCGACATATTCTGGAAACGACGCACCCACCAGAGGCAGCCGTCTTTCAACATCTCATCCCAGTTGTAGGTGGGGAAGCCCCAGTTTTGTCCGTTGGCCGAGAAGTCATCGGGCGGCGCTCCTGCCTGTCCGTTCAGGTTGAAGTAGCGCGGCTCCATCCACGCATCGCAGCCATAGCGGTTGACGCCGATGGGGATGTCGCCCTTGAGGATGACGCCTTTCTGCTGGGCATAGTCGTGCACCTCGCTGAGCTGCGTGTTCAGGATGAACTGCACGAAGTAGAAGAACGACACCTCTTTATATATACGCGTACGCGAAGAGGAGAGCTGGGCACGGTCGGCCTCATCCCAGGTGTTATGGTCGGGCCACTCGGTGTAGTTGGCCGTGCCGTAGAGGTCGCGCAGGTGGCAATATTGTGCGTAGGGCACGAGCCACTGCTTCGTCTCGTCGAAGAAGTTCTTGAACTTGCTCGATGCCATTATCTTGCGTCCCTCCTGTTCGAAGAGCAGCCGCAGGTACTCGGTCTTGGCTTGGTTGACGCGCTCGTAGTCGATCTGCGGCAGGGCATTCAGCTCAAGGCGGAGCTTTTCGAAGCGGTCGCGCTCCTTTTCATCAGCCAGAGGCGGCAGTTGTGTCAGGTCGACATACTGCGGATGGATGGCGAAGATGCTGATGCACGAATAGGGGTAAGAGTCGGTCCAGGTGTGAGTGGTCGTTGTGTCGTTGATGGGCAGTATCTGCAGCAGTCGCTGACGGGTGAAGGCCACCCAGTCGATCATCTTGCGCAAGTCGCCGAAGTCGCCCACACCGAAGCTGTCGTGACTGCGCAGCGAGAAGACGGGGACGAGCGTTCCGGCACACTTCTGCGCATAGAGCGGGAAGAAGGCCTGCGGCAGCTCGTACACCACCACGTCGCCACGGCCTACAGGAGGCAGCTCGATAACGCGGTTTTCGCCACCTTCCCAGATGGTGGCGATGTTGGTGTCTTCATCGATGACGATGAACTTAAACTCCAGCCGCTTATTGAGCAACATCGTAGCGTCGAGGTTCACCATCCACTCGTTGTAGTTGTGCTCTGTCATCGGTTGCGACCGCTTCGGGTCCCAGCTGCCGAGCAGCTCGTCGCTACCCACCAGGGCCAACCGCTCGCGCTCGCGCAACTGCGGGGCACGCACCTTCAGGCGCACCGTGGCGGTAAAGGGCTTCATCGGACTCTTCACCGGAGTATGGCGGGCAATACATCCCGTGAAGGCCGAGCTGTAGAGGTAGCTGTCCTCGGGGATGTCTATCCAGTGGTCGTAGATGGTATAGTTGTAGCCCTTCTCGCTGACCAGTTCAAGCCGGTGAGGCACTACCTGCCACTCTCTGCGAACCAGCTGGCCACTGCTCTCCACACTATAATAATAGTCGATGACACTGCCCAACTCGAACTTGGGCTTCCCTTCACTCGTTGGCACCGACGGGCAGTTCATCTCGTAGGTCCAGCAATGGCCGTCGTCGGTCTTCATCCGGAACGACGAGATGCGCCTCTCGTTGCCCACATGCTCCACTATGTTCAGCAAAAGTTCTTCGCCGAACGCAGTCTGATAGTCTATGTTGAATAATAGTTTCATGGTTTTGTAAGTTTGAATTTCCGATGTAAAATTACTTCTTTTTTCTTCACAACAATATTATCGACAACAAGTTATTGGTTCTTTTCGTGCGCAAACGATTGCATTTCTTTCCCCGTCGGATATGCCTCTTTTGCTGACAAGCATCTTGCTCTGTTAGAACCTCGGTTCCTGCCGGATTCTCCTGCTGCTCATGCTGGCAGCCTGCCACAATCCCTCCCCTTGGGGGAGGGGGCAACCGCACCACGACGAAGAACACGCGAGTCAACGTGAAATAAAATTAAGTTTAACCCGGGTCAACCCTTATCATGAATAAGGCCGCAAGTAGTCAACTAAAATCGTTAAACTACACTACCAGACATTGTTCCAAAGTGTGGTACTGGCAGTACCACACTTTGGTAGCCTCAGTACCACAGTTTGGTAGCCTCAGTACCACAGTTTGGTACGGACAGTACCACAGTCTGGTACGAATTTTGGGTACAACCGAAGCACGGTTGACTGGAAATATTAAAAGAGTATAATCACGAATAATTCTTTGGTTCATTGGATATTTTATACTACCTTTGCATCGCTCTACAACCAAGCAGAGCCATATCAACAACCAAATAAGAAAAGAAATGGACATCACTCAGCTATACAATCTCTATCAGCAGCACCCCGTCATCACGACCGACAGCCGCGACTGCCCCGAGGGGAGCATCTTCATCGCCTTGAAAGGCGAGGCGTTCGACGGCAACAAGTTTGCGCAGCAAGCCCTCGACAAGGGCTGTGCCTACGCCATCGTCGACAATCCAGAAGTAGCCTGCGACGAGCGCATGATTCTCGTCAGCGACAGCCTGCAGACCTTCAAGGACCTGGCTCGCGAACATCGCCGACAGTTCGACATCCCCGTCATCGCCATCACCGGCACCAACGGCAAGACAACCACAAAGGAACTGGTGCGCGCCGTGCTGGCCGAGGAATACAACGTGCTGGCCACGGAGGGCAACTTCAACAACGATGTGGGAGTGCCGAAGACACTCTTCCGACTGAACGACGACCATGAGATAGCCATCATCGAGATGGGAGCCAGCCACCCCGGCGACATCAAGACGCTCGTAGAGACGGCAGAACCCACCTGCGGACTGATCACCAACGTGGGCAGAGCCCATCTGCAGGGCTTCGGATCGTTTGAGGGCGTGAAACGGACGAAGGGTGAGCTCTATGACTTCCTCCGCCGCCAGCAAGACCTTGGCGACCCCGAACAGGGCTTCATCTTCATCAATGCCGACGACTCCGACCTCACACAGATGGCCGACAGCCGGGGCATCCTCATGCAGTTTGCCTACGGCACGGGCTCGTCGGAATACATCACCGTGCGTGGCGAGGTGGTGGGCTGCAACCCCTTCCTGACCTTCCGCTGGTGGATTGACGACGAAGAAGAGCCGACCGCCGGCAAGCCGTTCACCGTACAGACTCACCTGATTGGTGCCTACAATGTCTATAATGCGTTGGCCGCCATCGCCGTGGGACTTTATTTCGAAGTGGATGAAGAGCAGATCAACCACGCCCTGTCCTGCTACGAGCCCACCAACAACCGCTCACAGCTCACCAAGACGGAAAGGAACACCCTCATCGTCGACGCCTACAATGCCAACCCCACGAGCATGTCGTCGGCCTTGCAGTCGTTCGCCAGCATAGAGTCGGCCCTGCCGAAGATGGCCATCCTCGGCGACATGCGCGAGCTGGGCGAGGCTTCGGCCGAAGAGCATCAGCACATCGCCGACCTGCTCGTTCAGCTCGGCTTGCAGCATGTGTGGCTCGTAGGCGAAGAGTTTGGCCGCACCGACAGCCCCTTCCGCAAATTCAAGACCACCGACGAGGTGAAGCAGCTTCTCAGCGAACAGCAGCCCCGCCATCAGCTCATCCTGCTGAAAGGTAGCAACTCCATGCACCTCAGCAGCCTGACACAACTGCTATAGAGGGTGGATTCGAAGAGAATGAGATCGGCGAGCAGCATCCTTTTTGTAGAATTTTTGTTAAATTTACGGCCGTATTGCTTGTTTTTCGAAAAAAATGCAGTACCTTTGCACCCGCTTTCTGCTGAAAGCATCGGGATGTAGCGCAGTTGGTAGCGCACTACGTTCGGGACGTAGGGGTCGGGCGTTCGAGTCGCCTCATCCCGACCAAAAGCGACAATCGGAGCAATTCGGTTGTCACTTTTTCTTTTCCATTCTCGCAACTGCTTGAAAACAAACGAAATACCTTAAACACCTCATTCTCGTTTTCGGTTCGATAATTGTCTGTGTTCTTATCGAAGTAAATCCTGCTCGAGCGACTTTCCTCCTTGTATTCCTCCCTCATGGCATCATCGGTTTTCTTGTAACCAATCTTGCGACCAACCACACCGCCATTTTTTCTGAAGTTATTATATCCGCTTTCCATACGGCTACGGATGAGGCTGCGCTCCATGCTGTTAAATTGTGCCAACATGCCAATTACAAGTTGAGAGATAGGGTTTACCTTCCCATCTGCCTGCAAGGTTTCAAGCCCATTCTGATGGATATATAAAGAAATGTGCAACTCATTCAACCTATCTACTATATTGATAAAGTCAGCCACCCTACGGGACAAACGGCTGCACTCATATATAAGCACCTTGTCGATGTGGTT
>JAGBLC010000164.1 GCA_017635615.1 Prevotella sp. | reverse complement strand
TTTAAACAACGACAAGACATCATGAGACATATCCTGATAGCAGCTGCGGCAGCCCTGATGACATGTGCCTGCAGCAGTCCTCCGAAGCAAAGTGACGACACGAACGTCGGTACCAGTACAAAGATAGAGGGCGACTCCACCCTCTACGGTCTGGCCTGCGAGGGATGCACCGACTCCGTTCTGGTGTTCCTCCCTGGCACCGGCGGCGACCCCGTGACATACGACATCATCGATGCTACGCTCCACGGGCGCGTCATCGGCAAGCCCAAGACGGGCGACTGGGTGGCCGTCGTTCTCGACAGCAGCAATCCGAAGAAGGGCGACATGGTCATCAACCTCGACGAGCTGAAGGGGCAGTGGGTAGAGCTGGTGTACCCCACACTGCGCGACCGCTCCTCCAACATCGATGTCAGCGACAGCGAGCAAGCCGAACTCGACTCGCTCCTACGCGAGCGCATGAAGCCTATCGAGATGGGGTTCGCCCTGAAGCGTCACTATGTGGCACAACCTATCGGCACCTTCCGCGCCATGAGCCGTAGCGACGACGACCCCGTTGTCTTCCCCGTTCCCAAGCGCTATGTCGGATGGCACATCTACAACGGCCAGCTGGTGCTGCAGATACGCCCTACGCGCGACGATTCGCTCCACGAACGGCTCAACATCTGCGACACCGCCCAGCTATTACTCCTGACGCGCGACTCGCTGCGTCTGCGTTTCAGCGACGGTCCGCGGGGCTACTATCGCAAAGCTGATAGTTGAAGAAGCGATGCTCGGCCATCTGCTCATAGCGTGTGCCGGGCCGCCCGTAGTTGGCAAAGGGATGGATGCTGATGCCCCCACGCGGTGTGAAGAAGCCTGTCACCTCGATATATTTCGGGTCCATCAGGCTAATCAGGTCGCGCATGATGGTGTTCACGCAGTCTTCGTGGAAGTCGCCGTGGTTGCGGAACGAGAAGAGGTAGAGCTTCAGGCTCTTGCTCTCCACCATCCGCTTATCGGGTACATACATGATGCGTATCTCAGCAAAGTCGGGCTGACCTGTGATGGGGCACAGCGTCGTAAATTCCGGACAGTTGAAGCGCACCCAGTAGTCGTGTTCGGGGTTCAGGTTCTCGAAGGTCTCCAACACCGACGGATCGTAGTCGGTGGCGTAGGGTGTCGGTGCTCCCAAGGCCTGCAGCCCCTCATGTTTTCTGATTTCTGTGGACATATATTCCTTAGCTAAAGAGTTTAAAAATGCAAAGGTAGCACTTTTCGCCCAAACGGCAGTCGTTGTCGCTCATCATTTATCAAAAATTCATCATCACGCCAACCTTTTTTAGAATAATTGGCAAAAAAACATAGCAACCCCTCTCATCATGGACAACATCCACCATCTCGACATCTCCGACGAGCAGGCCCTCGACAATGCCGGACTGCGCGTCACCGCCGTGCGACTGCTCATCTGGCGACAGGTGCGCCACTCCTTCCACGATGCCTTCAGTCTGGCCGACCTCGAGGCGGCATTGCCCACCGTCGACCGCTCAACGCTCTTCCGCACCGTCGGCGCGCTCACCGACGCCCATCTGCTCCACGAAATCGACGATGGCTCGGGAGCACAGAAGTATTGTGTATGCCACCACGACGACACACGCCACTGCCGCGGCCATGTCCATCTCACGTGTCTGCGCTGCCACCGCACCTTCTGCCTCACCAACGTCGAGATACCCTCGGTACCCCTGCCGCAGGGTTTCCAGCCCGAAGAGACGGAGTATGTCGTCAAGGGCATCTGCCAGCAGTGCCGCCAAGCGTAGCAGCTGACTCTTTCCGCGCTGCCGGCATCAGAAGTCGAAGCCCAGGTTCAGGTAGAAATAGGGCTTCTCCGTATGGTTGCTATAGCCCACGGTGGCTCCCACCGGTCCGAACATCGTGTTATAATAGTAGGCCAGCTGGGCGCCTAACAGCGTCCTGTGGTCGAACAGGTGCCGCAGCTTATCAGCCTGTTGTGCCCCTGCCAGTCGCAGCAGCACGTAGTTGTTGCTCCCTAAGCGCTGTTGGGCCTGCAGCTGGGCGGCCACAAAGTGAGCGTCGACATACTCGATATTGCCGATACCGGCGAAGGGCATCTGCTGCTCGACATACCGGCCAAATCGGTTTCCTCCGATAGCATTTCTGAATACCGGCGGCAGCACTTGTCCGAAGAGCAGCCGTCCGTAGAACATCGGCTGCAGCGTGAAGCGGCCGCCGAAGGTGAATGCCATCCGCCAGTGGGCGCTCACGTCGCTCATTCCCTCCTTCCATCCTATGTTGTTCTCGTCGGCATCGCGTTCCCTCAATCGCGCGAAGTCGTTCGTCAGATAGGCATACTCAGCATAGAATCTTGCTCCCCGGGTGGGGAAGTACCAGCTGTCCTCACTGTTGTAGCTCAGCCGCGCACGGTAGCTGAAGAAGTGTTCGTTCTCCAGCTGAACCCCGTTCGATGTCTTGGAGCCCAGCGTGCTGCGGTAGTGCATGAAGTCCCACCTGACGCCTATCTGCAGGTTGAAGTGTCTCAGGTCAACGTTAATCGGCGTCAGTTCGCTCTGCAACTGGTTGTACAGCACGTTATAGGCCCGCTCGCCCTCCATATAGATGTCTACGTCGTTACGGCAGAACTGCATGCTCAGCGTCGGACGGATGAAGCTTCTGGGGTGGAAGGTCAGGTCGCCACGGGCTATCAGTCGCTTTCCCAACCGCAGCGTCAGCTCCGTGTTCATCGGCGTGGCCGACTTCATCGGGATGTCCAGCCCTACCTGCACAGCAGCATGCTCCTCCGTGTCGTAGCGGAAACCGGCATGCAGCTGCACCGACTTCCGCTGGCCGGCTGTGAGGATGGCACGCACCCCGTCGCCGTCGGGCACCAAGTGGCACTCCGCCGTCTGGTAGAACAGGTCCACACGCATAGCCGTCGTCAGCTGCTGTTCCAGCTTCGCGTCGATACTGTCCGTCCGACTCAGGTGGAACTTCTCCCTCATGAAGGCCTCTGCCTGCGGAGTCATATTCTCGAAGACGAAGGCCGTCACGCGCCTCTTCTCCGTCATCACCTTTGGGCGAAGTGGTTGCAGCAGCACGGGGCGGAACGCTTCGTCCACGCCTATGCGCTTTTTCAGTGCCATGATGTCGTCCCAGTGGCTCCTTGCCAGCTCCTCGCCGCGTCTGATGAGCGTGTCGATGGCTTCCTTCGAGAAGCTTGCCGACCCATATCCCTTGGTGTCCACCTGCAGGTGGAGGTCGGTCATGGCCAGGTTCTCGTCGTATTTGTTCTTACAGTTCACGTCGATAATCTGACTCAGGATGCTCATCGTGCCACCCATATCCTCGGCCATCTTCGGCTGTCCCTGCACCGTCACGCCGATGATGATGTCGGCTCCCATCTCGCGTGCGATGTCAGCCGGGTAGTTGTTCTTCAGTCCGCCATCGACGAGCACCATGTCGCCTATCCTCACTGGCGAGAAAGCTGCAGGTATCGCCATCGACGCCCTCATCGCCTGCGGCAGTCGTCCGCTGTGGAAGTCCACCTCGCTGTTGTCGATGATGTTCGTCGCCACACAGGCAAAGGGTATGCGCAGGTCGCGCGTAAAGTCGAGCGAGTCGGTATATCCAGTGCAAAGCTGCTGGAACAGCTCCGCCAGGTTCTTCCCCTTGATGAATCCTCCCGCCCGCAGGTCACGCTTGCCGATGGTCAGCCCGGTTGTGAAGGCGTACGTGTTCTGCTTCCGCTGGTCGGCAAGACTCTGTCGCCGCAAGTCCTCCCTGTCCGTAATCACGTAGCTCCAGTCCTGCACCCTCACCATCGAGTCGAGTGCGCAGGCGTTATATCCTATGGCATACAGTCCGCCGATGATGCTGCCCATCGACGTTCCCGTGACGATGTCCACTGGGATGCCAGCCTCCTCCAGCACCTTCAGCACACCGATGTGCGCCATACCTTTCACCCCACCGCCGCTGAGCACGACACCCACTTTCTTTCTTCCTCCAACACCATTGCCTGTCTGCGCCGCTACAGCACACGTCATGAGTGCCGCCGCCCATATCAATAGTATTCTCTTCATATCTTCCGTTGTTTTTTCTTGGCTGCAAATTTACGGATAAATATCGAAACGGCAAAAAATGTATCAAAAAAAAAAACGCTACCGTTGGGAAGTGGGGCATGCGAGTATGAAAGTTTGTTAAAAATCCGCTACAGGATGCAAGGAATATCCGGGTGGGGCGTTTACTGGATAGCGACAAAGCAAAACCGGATTGATTATTGATATAAAAAAGGAAAGAAAATGGAAAAGAAAAGGCATTTGATTCTTGCGCTCTGCGCCTTACTGATGCTGCCAATGGCGCTGACGGGCTGCAGTCACGACGACGACGACCTCTTCGTAGTTTGTCCCGGTGCCCCAACACTGCAAGCCATCGTCGTGGAAGAGGGAGCGCAGCTCTACGACATCACCGAGGAGGATGTTGTGCTGACCATCGAGAACATCGTTGCGTGCAACCCAAAGACAGGACTGTTCAAGCTGAAGGGCGTAGGCCGCATTGTGGAGAAGTCGTACCCCCTACCGACACAGTATTGCATTCGCTTCTTCGCTGCCAACCACATGCTCTTCGAGGCACGCCTCAACAACTTACTCAGCAGCTACATGCCCTCGGGACTTATTTTCTACAGCTATTCAGACCCCTCCCATCCGTCGGACGACATCAGCTGGTTCAAGCTGACGAGCGTAGTGATAAAAGACGGTGACACGACCTTAGGCGCACCGACGAAAGCCGAGCAGAAGGGCATTGAAGAGCTGTACAGCATATTGGGCGCTCATCGTCTTCTGGACGAGAACCTTACATTATCGATGCTGGAATAAGACGCTGGCGGACACTACCCCTCGCGCAGGAAGTCGAGAGCCTCCTTGATCTCCTCTACGGTAGCTGTCTGGTCGAGCCGGACATCACCGATGTCGGCCAGCAGGGCAAAGTTAATCTGACTGCGCTTGTTCTTCTTGTCGTGGCGCATCAGGGCGATGAGGGCATCGTAGTCGTCGCAGGTGATGGCCGGCCGGCCGTAGAGCTCATGGATGAAGCTGACCGTCTGCCGCAGTTTGTCGGTGGGGAAGCCGCACCTCACCGCGCTCAGAAAGAGCTCGGCCACAAGACCGTAGGCCACGGCATAGCCGTGCAGGAGAGGCTCCACTCTCCTCTTTCCTCTTTCCTCACTCCTCGACCACGTCTCCAAGGCATGCCCGACGGTATGCCCCAGGTTGAGCTCCTTGCGCAGTCCCTGCTCTTTGGGGTCGGCAGCCACGATGCGCTGCTTCACGGCGACCGACCGCTTCAGGAGCTTCTCCCATTGCCCCATATCCAATGTTGAATGTTCGATGTTCAATGTTGAATGCTCGATCATCTCCGCCCATTGGGCATTGTCGCTCAGCAGGGCATGCTTGAGCATCTCAGCATAGCCCGAGAGGAAATTCTCGCGCGAGAGGGTCTGCAGGAACGGAGTATGGATGATGACGAAGCTGGGACGGCTGAACGTACCCACCTCGTTCTTAAGTCCGTCGAGGTTGACACCCGTCTTACCGCCCACACTGGCATCGACCATCGCGAGGAGCGTCGTGGGCATGTTGATATAGTTGATGCCACGCTTGAAGGTGCCGGCCACAAAGCCGCCCAGATCGGTCACCATGCCGCCACCCAGATTGATGAGGCACGAATGGCGCGTTGCCCCGAGCTGGCTCAGCTGCTGCCACACGTAGGTGGCCGTGGCGATGGTCTTGTGGTCGTCGCCGGAAGGTATGGTGATCATCTCTGACTGCCGCATACACAGGAAACACCTCACGACAGGCCAGCAAAGCTCTGCCGTCGTGGTGTCGGCCAATACAAACACGCGGTCGTGCTCACACTCCATGAGTGCCAGCGCAAGGTCTTCTTGCAAATTCTTTGAAAACATCATTCTCTCTTCATCCATTTTCATATCCTTTCTCTTTATTATTACGCGTAACACCTGAAAAACAATACTGCTATCGGGTGCAAAGATAGGCATTATTTTTCGAACTGTCGTTATTTTTACCATATTTAATATTCTTTTGCTTAAACAATTGACATAAATCAGCGTCATAACTACCAAAAACTAAAAGACAAAGGATGAAAAGATTAAGTTTCATGCTACTGCTCTTGATGGTGGCAGTAGCGACATTCGCACAGAATCGCAGGATAACAGGAACCATCATCGACAAAGATTCGAAGGAGGCCGTCATGCAGACAACGGTGCAGCTGCTCAAACAGGACAGCACCTTCGTGGGAGGTGCCGTCAGCGACTACGACGGCAACTTCAGCCTTACGGCACCCAAGAACGGGAAATACTTGCTGAAGCTATCGTGTGTGGGTTACAAGACACAGCTGCTCAACGTGACGATAGAGAAGTCGGCCGACGTCGCGCTCGGCACCATCGCCTTCGCCACCGACGCCATCATGCTGAAAGGTGCCGAGGTGACGGCACAGGCTTCGAAGGTGACGGTCCGCGAAGACACCTTCGTCTACAACGCCTCGGCCTACCGCACCCCGGAGGGCTCTGTCGTGGAAGAACTGGTGAAGAAGCTGCCCGGCGCCCAGGTGGACGACGACGGCAAGATTACCATCAACGGCAAGGAGGTGAAGAAGATTCTCGTCGACGGCAAGGAGTTCATGACCGGCGACACCAAGACGGCCATGAAGAACCTGCCCACCAGCATCGTCAACAACATCAAGGCCTACGACCAGAAGAGCGACCTCTCGCGCGTCACGGGCATCGACGACGGCAACGAGGAGACGGTGCTCGACTTCGGCATCAAGCCCGGCATGAACAAGGGTATGTTCTCCAACATCGACCTCTCCGTCGGTACGCACCACCGCTATTCCGACCGACTGATGCTGGCGTGGTTCAACGACAAATACCGCATCATGGGCTTCGGCAACGCCAACAACACCAACGACATGGGATTCCCAGGCGGTGGCGGCGGAGGACGATGGGGACAACGCAACGGTCTGAACGCCTCAAAGATGGCGGGCCTCAACTTCAACTACAACGACAAGGACAAGCTGGAGATGGATGCCAGCATCCGATGGAACCACAACGACGGCGACGTGTGGTCGCGGACGGCAGCAGAACTCTTCAACGGCGGTAACTCGTCGTTCCAGAACTCGCTCAACCAGAACTACTCGCGCTCGAACAGCTGGGACGGACGCTTCCGTCTGGAATGGAAACCCGACTCGATGACCAACATCATGTTCCGACCCTCGCTGCGCATCAACAGCAGCGACGGCAACAGCTCCAGCCGCTCGGCTACCTTCACACAGGATCCGTACAACTACGTCGCCGACCCGCTGGCCATAGCTTCTATCGAACAGTTGGCGGCCGACAGCCTCGCTGTCAACAACCGCAGCAACGGCAGCATCAGCTACAGCGACAACACGTCGGCATCGGCCATGCTCCAGCTCAACCGCAAGCTCAACACCAAAGGGCGCAACGTCACCCTGCGCGGCGACTTCAGCTATGGCGACGGCGAGAGCAAGAACGTATCCACCAGCGACGTCATCCTCTACCAGATACGCACAGCGGCCGGCAACGACTCTACCTACTACACCAACCGCTACAACCTCACACCCACGAAGAACTGGAGCTACGCCCTTCAGACGACCTACAGCGAACCGCTCTTCGACCGCGCCTACCTGCAACTGTCGTATCAGTTCAGGTACAACTACAGCAAGAGCGACCGCTCTACGTACGACTTCTCTGCCCTGCCTACGAACATCTTCGCCGGCGTGCCGCAGATATACCGCGGATGGGACGGATTCCTCAGTCAGGTGCCCGGACAGCTCGACACGTTCAAGGACAACGACCTGAGCCGCTTCTCAGAATACAAGAACTACATCCACGAGGTGAACGTGATGTTCCGTCTGACGCGCGAACTCTTCAAACTCAATGCCGGCGTGATGATGCAGCCGCAACGGTCGAACTTCGTACAGGACTATCAGGGACTGCACACCGACACGACACGCAATGTCTTCAACGTCACACCGACACTCGACTTCCGCTATACGCCCAACAAGACGACGGAGCTGCGACTGAACTACCG
>JAGBLC010000163.1 GCA_017635615.1 Prevotella sp. | reverse complement strand
GGGTAAACGCGGTGGAAGCCTCCCCGCGTTAGCATTTTTTAGCGGAAACGGGGAGGTGATGGGGGCTTGCAAGCCCGAAACGCAGAAATTTTAGCAATTTTTTAGAAGTGTATTTGGACACTCGCTGCAATGTGGGTTAAGTTCGCATTGGGCAGAACAATATGGAACGTCGTTGATGTAATTGTTGCCGTCGGACTTCTTTATCTTCTTATTTCAACTTTCAAGAGAAAACGGTAATGTTTTATGCACAAAGTTTATCCTTTTGTGGTTTATAAAAGTTAAAAACGTTAAATATCCGTTTTTCCCAGTCTATAGAATTTGTGTAGTTACTTTTCTACCGTTTAGCTCGCAAATCGTTGATATAAAACAACTTGTAAATACTCTTGCTGCAGCAGTCTGACCTCTATAGACATCCCCAATAGCGTCACAACCATAGAAATGGCTGCTTTCTGGAAATCCGGTCTGACCAACGTGATCATCCCTAATAGCGTTACCACAATCGGCGGCAGCGCTTTCGAGTCGTGCAGCGGGCTGACCTCCGTGACCATCGGTAGCGGCGTAACAAGTTTTGGCTCTAAGGCTTTCTATAGTGAGAATATTGTGACAGTCAACTCACTGTTTGAGGAACCTTCAGCCATTGAAGGTAAGTCTTCGTCAAGCTCAGTATTCCACGGGGATACCTATGTCTATGGGAAGTTAAAGGTTCCCTTTGGCACCAAAGATAAATACAAGGCGACGAAGGGATGGAGAGACTTTGATACCATTGAAGAAGGTGTCGACGTGGAGATACCTGGTGCAGAGAAGTGCGCCACGCCCACCATCAGCTACAGCAAAGGTGAACTCACCTTCAGCTGCGACACAGAAGGGGCCATCTGCAAGTATACCATTGCCGATGCCGACATCCAGTCGGGCAGCGGCAACAAGGTGCAGCTGAGCGTTGCCTATCAGGTCAGTGTCGTTGCCATGAAGGATGGCTATAATAACTCTGAGACGGCTGAAGCTACGCTTTGCTGGGTAGATTTCCAGCCACAGACAGAGGGTGTTGAAGTGGCCACTGCCCTACAGAGCATCGAGGCTCAGCCTGTGCTGATTCAGACAAACGGACAGGTGGTGCGCATCACGGGAGCGCCTGAAGGCTCTGCGATAGCTATCTATGATACGTCAGGCCAGCTGGTAGGTTCCGGCAAGGCCACAGCAGGAACAACAGACATCAGCACGCAGCTCTGCAACGGCGGCATCGCCATCGTGAAGATTGGCGACCGGGCCGTGAAGGTAGTGGTGAAATAGCCATCGGCTGTTAATGATAAAAGCAAGCGGCGCGGGGGAAGGAAAGATTCCTCTTCGCCGCTTTCCACCTATGCGCTGTTGCGACGCAAGGAAAGGCAACGGGCGTCGCTGTTTTTTCAGAAATATGCCCAACACCTCACCAAAAAGGGCGGAAACCCTTTGTAGATGGGCGTTCCGGATGGTGGGGTGTTGGCGAAACACCTCACCAGACATCTCACCAAGCATCTCACCATTTTTGGAAGACCCCTCCCAGCCTCCCCTGAGGGGAGGAGCCTCAAGAGGCTCGCTACGTAGGGGCGGAACGGCGTTTCCGCCCGCAACAGCGCATAAGAGGCACACGTGGTAGTTGTCACGCTGGGAAGCGTGACCTCCTACATTGCGCATTTGTAGGAGGCGACGCTTCCTTGCGTCGCAACAGCACTCAGGTGGCAATAACGTGGCAGTTGTCACGCTGGGAAGCGTGACCTCCTACATTGGTGCATTTGTAGGAGGCGACGCTTCCTAGCGTCGCAACAGCACACAGGTGGCAATAACGTGGTAGTTGTCACGCTGGGAAGCGTGACCTCCTACATTTGGTCTGCAAACATGTCGCAGATGGCTTCTGAGCTTGTCGCAGATGGTCTCTGAGCTTGTCGCAGATGGTCTCTGACATGCTCGTTGATAATCTCTGATACGTTCAGAGATTATCTCTGACGATGTTAGCAACCATCGCTGTGCAACTTGCAGCATATAAATAAAGTATAATGCAGAAACATCATTGTCGGCGGTGCAAAAACACTACTTTTTCAGCAAATATTCCAAGATAGTTGAGAAATATTTTTGTAGCATGAAAAAAAATGACTACTTTTGCAACCCGTAACAAATCTGTTCGTGGCAGATGCCCCGAGACAAATTGCCGACGAATGGTAAATCGTAAATGTACCAAATCGTCAATCAATCGTAAATAGTAAATGCGTAAATAGTAAATTTGTAAATCGTAAATAATAAAGATGTATAGAACGAACACTTGTGGAGAGCTTCGGCTCCAGAACGCTGGTCAGGAAGTAACGCTGGCCGGCTGGGTGCAGCGCACCCGTAAGATGGGCGGCATGACGTTTGTCGACGTTCGCGACCGCTATGGTATCACACAGATTGTCTTCGACGAGTCGGCCGATGCCGAGCTCTGCGCCAAGGCCAACCGTCTGGGCCGTGAGTTCTGCGTACAAGTGAAAGGCACCGTCAGCGAGCGACAGAGCAAGAACCCGAAGATGCCCACCGGCGACATCGAGATATTGGCCCACGAGCTGAACATCCTGAGTGAGAGCCTGACGCCCCCGTTCACCATCGAGGACCAGACTGATGGCGGCGACGACATCCGCATGAAGTATCGCTATCTCGACCTGCGCCGCCAGTGTGTGCGCAAGAACCTGGAGCTGCGCCATAAGATGACCATCCTCATCCGCAACTTCCTCGACTCGCGCGACTTCATCGAGGTGGAGACGCCCATCCTTATCGGTTCTACCCCCGAGGGCGCACGCGACTTCGTCGTGCCCAGCCGCATGAATCCCGGACAGTTCTACGCCCTGCCGCAGTCGCCCCAGACGCTGAAGCAGCTGCTCATGGTGAGTGGCTTCGACCGCTACTTCCAGATTGCCAAGTGCTTCCGCGACGAAGACCTCAGGGCCGACCGTCAGCCGGAGTTCACACAGATAGACTGCGAGATGTCGTTCGTCGACCAGGAGGACGTCATCGAAGTGTTCGAGTCGATGGCCCGCCATCTGTTCAAGGAGATTCGTGGCGTTGAACTGCCCGAGAAGCTGCAGCAGATGACGTGGCACGAGGCCATGCGCCGCTTCGGCTCCGACAAGCCCGACCTGCGCTTCGGCATGGAGTTTGTCGAGCTGATGGACGTGCTGAAGGGCACTGGTACATTCCCTGTCTTCGACCAGGCCGAGTATATCGGTGGTATCTGCGTGCCGGGCTGTGCCAATTACACCCGCAAGCAGCTCGACCAGCTCACCGACTTCGTGAAGCGCCCGCAGGTGGGAGCCAAGGGATTGGTCTACGTCAAGTTCAACGAAGACGGAACCGTGAAGACCTCCATCGACAAGTTCTATACACCTGAGGTGTGGGCAAAGCTCAAGGAGAAGATGCAGGCCAAGGATGGCGACCTCGTGCTCATCCTCAGTGGCGACAATGCCAACAAGACGCGCGTCCAGCTCTGTACGCTCCGTCTGGAGATGGGCGACCGCTTAGGGCTGCGCGACAAGGATAAGTTCGAGTGCCTCTGGATTGTCGACTTCCCCCTGTTCGAGTGGAGCGACGAAGAGCAGCGCCTCATGGCTACCCACCACCCGTTCACCATGCCCAACCCCGACGACATCCCCTTGCTCGACGAGCATCCCGAGCAGGTGCGAGCCAAGGCCTACGACTTCGTGTGCAACGGTGTAGAGCTGGGCGGCGGCTCCATCCGTATCCACGACGGACAGCTGCAGGCCAAGATGTTCGACATCCTCGGCTTCACGCCCGAACGGGCAATGGCGCAGTTCGGCTTCCTCATCAACGCCTTCAAGTACGGTGCACCGCCACATGCCGGACTGGCTTTCGGACTGGACCGCTTTGTCAGCATCATGGCCGGACTGGACAGCATCCGCGACTGCATCGCTTTCCCGAAGAACAACAGCGGCCGCGACGTCATGCTCGACGCTCCCGGTGAGCTCGATCCCAAGCAGCTCGATGAGCTTCAGCTGAAAACCGTTGTCAAAGAATAATAAGCAAAAAGCCATTCTGCAGGCTGCTTTGATTTATGTCAAGAAAATATACTGAATCGTAAAAAATCTTGTTTTTGTGTTGCTAATGTAAAAGAAAAGTCACTACCTTTGCATCGAATTTAACAGAGAGTTTGATTCAATACAACAAAAAACAGTTATTAATAGGTTTAGTAAAAATGGCAGAAAAGAAAGCAACAAAGGCAGCTGCTGAGAAGAAGGTGGCAGCCGTGAAGAAGGAGGCCGTGAAGGCCGCCGCTCCCAAGAAGGAAGCCGTGAAGAAAGCAGCCCCCAAGGCCGCAAAGAAGGAAACGCTCATCATCAACGCTGAGAACGCTGGTTTCAAGGCTGGTGACGTCTACCAGGCTCTTGCCACAGCAGAGAAAGCTCTTACTGTAGCTGAGATTGCCAAGAAGGCAGGCATCAACGAGCAGGAGGTAATCCTCGGTGCTGGCTGGCTCCTCAAGGAAGGCAAGATCAAGGACTGCGAAGGTAAGATTGTTTTAGCTTAAGAATCAGGACAACAGACAATAAGGAAGGGCTGAATGCATCAGGCATTTCGGCCTTTCTTTGCTTTGTGAGAATACGCTATAGGATTAGGAAATGTACGAACAGACGATATTTCGCATATTGAAAGAAGCCGGACCGGCAGGACTCAGCGTCAAGAAGATAGCCCGACATGTTTACAACGAGCAGAACACCTTCTTCAGCGTTGTCAACTTTGCCGACGTCCACCGCGAAGTACGGCTGTTCCTGACGCGCAATTCGCGCCATGCCAACTCGATGTGCGAACATGCCGAAGGGTGGGGGGCATATCGCTTGAACCGAAACTCGCCCAAGACCAAGCAGCTGATGCTCGAGTTCCGCGACGACGAGGACGAAGACGACGCGCCCAAACCGACGACGGATTTGTCGCTGTCACTTTTCGACTGACATGCTGCGACCTGTCGCTTTTCGGTAGAGATATTCGTGCGCATTTTGTCGTACTTTCTTACCACTTGTATTTTTTTTTCGTTTTTGTCATGTCGTTTCAGAGAATATTCGTATCTTTGCATCGCTAACTTAAATAGATGCAGACGAATATGGCTCAAATCAATAATCATCTTGTTGTCATGGCAGGTGGTGTGGGCAGCCGTTTCTGGCCCATGAGCACCACCGACCGGCCCAAGCAGTTTATCGACGTATTAGGAACGGGGCGCACGCTCTTGCAGCTCACCCTCGACCGCTTCGAAGGCATTGTCGTGCCAGAGAATGTGTGGATCGTCACCAACGCACGTTATGCTGACATCGTTCACGAGCAGCTGCCAGACGTGCCTCGGCAGAACATCCTTTGCGAACCCTGTCGCCGCAACACGGCACCCTGCATCGCCTATGTCAGCTGGCGCATCAAGAAGAAAGACCCGCGAGCCAATATCGTCGTCACCCCCAGCGACCACATCGTGATGAACACCACAGAGTTCCAGCGGGTGATGACCCAGTGCATGCGCTTCACGAGCGAGACCGACGCCATCCTCACCCTCGGCATGAAGCCGACGCGCCCGGAGACGGGCTACGGCTATATACAGGCCGACCTGTCGTACAGCAGTCCGCGCAACAAGGAGATTTTCCGCGTTGACAGTTTCCGCGAGAAGCCCGATCTGGCCACCGCCCAGCAGTATATCAAGAACAAGAGCTACTTCTGGAACGCCGGCATCTTCATCTGGAACGTCAACACCATCGTCAATGCCTTCCGCATCTATCAGCCTGCGATGAGCAAGATTTTCGAAGACATGATGGATGTCTATGGCACCGATCGCGAGCAGGCCGAGATAGACCGCCGCTTCCCCGACTGCGAGAGCATCTCGGTAGACTATGCCATCATGGAGAAGGCCGAGGAGATATTCGTCTGCCCCGCCGACTTCGGGTGGAGCGACCTCGGCACGTGGGGCTCGCTGCTGATGCAGACCAAGCACGACATGTTCGGCAACAGCATCATCGGGCCCAACGTCAGCGTCTTCGACACCACCAACTGCATCATCCACACCATGAACGAACGCAGGGTGGTCGTGCAGGGGCTCGACGGCTATATCGTGGCAGAAGAAGACGGGCGTCTGCTCATCTGCAAACTCTCCGAGGAGCAGCGCATCAAGCAGTTCTCGGGCGAAGGCTGACATTTTTTAAGGATTATTTTAGATTATTCGGTGTGCTATCTGAAATATAATTCGTAACTTTGCCGCAAATTCTATCACACAATATCATTCAACCATGATAAACGAACAATTACTACACCCAGAGAGCATCGTCGTCATCGGCGGCTCTAACGACACGCACAAGCCCGGAGGAGCTATCGTGCGCAACATTCTGAACGGCGGCTATAAAGGCACGCTGCGTATTGTTAATCCCAAGGAAGACGAGGTGCAGGGCATCAAGGTGTTCCATGATGCCAAGGAGATTCCGCCCACCGACCTGGCTATCCTCGTCGTGGCTGCCAAGTGGTGTCCCGACTATGTGGAGCTGCTTGCTGCAGAGAAGAACGTGCGCGCGTTCATTATTATATCGGCTGGTTTCGGCGAAGAGACAAAGGCTGGTGCTGCCTTGGAGAAGAAAATTCTCGACACCTGCGAGAAGTATGGTGCCGCCCTCATAGGCCCGAACTGTATCGGACTGATGAACGCCTGGCATCACAGCGTCTTCACCAAACCCATCCCCACGCTCAACCCCAAAGGTGTCGACTTCATCAGCGGTTCGGGAGCCACGGCTGTGTTCATCCTTGAGTCGGCTGTGACGAAGGGACTTCCCTTCAACAGCGTGTGGAGCATCGGCAACGGCAAGCAGATAGGTATCGAAGACGTGCTGCAGTATATGGACGAGAATTTCGATGCCGAGCGCGACTCGCATGTCAAGCTGCTCTACATTGAGAATGTCGGCAATCCCGACAAACTCTTGTTCCATGCCAGTTCGCTCATCCGTAAGGGATGCCGCATCGCTGCCATCAAGGCAGGCGCTTCGTCGGCAGGCAGCCGTGCAGCATCGTCGCACACGGGAGCCATCGCTTCAAGCGACTCGGCTGTTGAGGCTCTCTTCCGCAAGGCTGGCATCGTGCGTTGCTATTCGCGCGAGGAACTCACCACGACAGGCTGTATCTTCACCTTGCCGCGCCTGACGGGAAAGAACTTTGCCATCGTCACCCATGCCGGCGGGCCTGGTGTGATGTTGACCGATGCGCTGAGCAAGGGCGGACTGAAGGTGCCTGCCATCAGCGGCCCCAAGGCCGACGAACTGAAGTCGAAACTCTTCCCGGGCTCGTCGGTGGCCAATCCTATCGACATCCTTGCCACCGGTACACCCGAGCATCTGGGCATCGCCATCGACTATTGCGAGAAGGAGTTTGAAGATATCGATGCCATCTGCGTCATCTTCGGTACGCCCGGACTGGTTCAGCTCTACGAGGCCTACGACGTGCTGCACAAGAAGATTCTGGAATGCAAGAAGCCTATCTTCCCCATTCTGCCCAGTATCCACACAGCCGGACCGGAGGTGAACGAGTTCCTCAGCAAGGGACATGTCAACTTCAGCGACGAGGTGACGCTGGCCAATGCCATCACGCAGATTATGAAGACGCCCGAACCGGCCAAGCCAGAGATAGAGCTCTTCGGCGTCGATGTGCCGCGCATCCGCGAGATTATCGCCGGTGTGAAGAAAAACGGCTATGTGTCGCCCGACATCGTGCGCCAGCTGTTCCAATGTGCCGGCATCCCGATGGTGCCCGAGAAGGTCAGCGCCAAGAAGGAAGAACTCATCGACTTTGCCCAGAAGGTGGGCTATCCCGTCGTGGCCAAGGTGGTTGGACCGGTACACAAGAGCGATGTGGGCGGTGTAGCCCTGAACATCCGTACGCCGGAACATCTTGCCCTTGAGTTCGACCGCATGATGAAGATCGAGGGTGCCACGAGCATCATGGTGCAGAAGATGATCAAAGGCACCGAGGTGTTTATCGGCGCCAAGTACGAGCAGCGCTTCGGACATGTTGTGCTCTGCGGACTCGGAGGCATCTTCGTCGAAGTGCTCAAAGACGTGTCGTCGGGCCTGGCACCGCTCACCTATGGCGAGGCCTATAGCATGATAGAGTCGCTGCGTGGCTACAAGATTCTGAAGGGAACGCGCGGACAGAAGGGTATCAACCAGCAGAAGTATGCCGAGATTATCGTCCGTCTGTCTACACTCCTGCGCTTCGCAACGGAGATCAAGGAGATGGATATCAACCCGCTCTTGGCCGACGAGAAGGAGGTCATCGCCGTCGATGCCCGCATCCTCATCGAGAAATAAGCTGATCGGATCAATAACAAAGACGCAGAGGTTTCTTCTTACAGGAACCTCTGCGTCTTTGTTTTGTTTATTCTTTTAAAGAGAAGAGCGGTAAACGGGACTCGAACCCGCGACCCTCGGCTTGGGAAGCCAATGCTCTACCAACTGAGCTATTACCGCGTGAATGGGTGATGGATGTTGATGAATACTTGGTGAAGATGGATGAATAAGAGCCGATACTGGGACTCGAACCCAGGACCTACGCATTACGAATGCGTCGCTCTACCAACTGAGCCATATCGGCCTCTCTTATTCGTGCATTTCCGAAATGCGGGTGCAAAGGTAGTAATATTTTTCTAATCTCTGAAATTATGAACGAGCGAAATTCATTTTGTTAGAATAAATTAACGTTATCGGATTCCTATTCTTCAAAAAAGGCAACGCCTCCCCGGAGGGAGACGTCGCCTATAGTTGGGTTCCAGGCGGACACTACTTGTTCTTCAGCAGGTCGCGAATCTCAGCCAGCAGCTCCTCCTGTGTGGGGCCGGCGGGCTCTGCGGGAGCGGGCTCCTCTTCCTTCTTGCGGTTGAGCTTGTTGATGCCCTTGAGCATGAGGAAGATGCAGAAGGCCACGATGAGGAAGTCTACAACGTTCTGGATGAACACACCATACTTCAGCACGGCAGCTCCTTCGCCCTCGCCAATCTTCAGAGCCAGTGTGGTGAAGTCGACGTTGCCCGTAATCATTCCAACAAGGGGCATGAGCACGTCGTCTACCAACGAGCTGACAATCTTTCCAAACGCACCGCCGATGATGACACCGACAGCCATGTCCATGACGTTGCCCTTCATGGCAAACTCTTTGAATTCTTTAATAAATCCCATATTTGTTTTAATTTAGGTGAATAAATAACGAAATCTGATGCAAATATAAAAAAAAAATTGTAACTTTGCGCTCGAATTAAGAAAAAAATGACTCTCGAAGCGCATTTTTTTGCAAAATGAGCTGTTTTGAGACATCAAATAGGTAAAAATAGGTAATAGTTGAAGGATAATTTTAACCAATTAAAAAAGTAAAGTAAAATGACAAAAGTTGCTATTAACGGTTTCGGCCGTATCGGTCGCCTCGCTTTCCGTCAGATGTTCGAGGCAGAAGGTTATGAAGTGGTTGCTATCAACGACCTGACCAGCCCCAAGATGCTGGCTCACCTGCTGAAGTACGACACCGCCCAGGGTGGTTTCTGCGGAAAGATTGGTGAGAACAAGCACACGGTGGAATGCACCGACAACTCTATCATCGTGGATGGTAAGGAAATCACCATCTATGCCATGCCCAACGCTGCCGACCTGCCTTGGGGTGAGCTCGACGTCGACGTTGTGCTCGAGTGCACAGGTTTCTACACTTCTAAGGAGAAGGCTTCTGCCCACCTGAAGGCTGGTGCCAAGAAGGTTGTCATCTCGGCTCCCGCCGGCAACGACCTGCCCACCATCGTCTTCAACGTGAACCACACCACGCTGACTCCCGCCGACACCATCATCTCTGCTGCCAGCTGCACCACCAACTGCCTTGCTCCGATGACGAAGGCTCTGAACGACTTCGCTCCCATCCAGAGCGGTATCATGACCACCGTACACGCCTACACTGGCGACCAGATGATTCTCGACGGTCCTCAGCGCAAGGGTGACGTGCAGCGTGCACGTGCCGGTGCTCAGAACATCGTGCCTAACTCTACGGGTGCTGCCAAGGCTATCGGTCTCGTCATTCCCGAACTCAACGGCAAGCTCATCGGTGCTGCTCAGCGCGTTCCCACTCCCACGGGTTCTACCACTATCCTGCACGCTGTCGTGAAGGGTGAGGTGACCGTAGAGGACATCAACGCTGCTATGAAGGCTGCCCAGAACGAGTCGTTCGGCTACACCGAGGAGAAGCTCGTTTCGAGCGACATCATCGGCATGAAGTATGGTTCGCTCTTCGATGCCAACCAGACTATGGTTTCGAAGATTGGCGATGGCAACTCGCTCGTTCAGGTTGTTTCTTGGTACGACAACGAGAACTCGTACACCTCGCAGATGGTTCGCACCATCAAGTTCCTTGCCGAACTGAAATAAGCTGTAGCGAAACATCGCGGAGCAATCTGCAAGAAAAACAAAAGGAGCAGCACGCCGGACAGCGTGTTGCTCCTTTTTTCTTTTGTCCAATATTCTACTTCACCACATACTTTCGTCCGTTCATGATGTAGACGCCGGGCTGCAAGCCCTGGAGCGAAGAGGCATTGGCCCGCACAAGCAGTCCGTGCAGGTTGTAGATATGGGCAGGCTTGTCGCTGTGCGAAACCTCATCGATGCCTGTCTTCTCGCCGACGGTCACTTCGAAGTCGGCGTGTGCCAAAGCGTAGGCTTGCGCCTCTTTGTCGGCAAACACCACATGATGCAGGCTGCAGGCATGCGTATGGTCGGGCAGGTCGTCGTCGGCGACGAGTTTGAGCGACATCACCTGTCCGCTGTTGCTGCTGATAGGTTTCAGGCTGTTCGAGGCGCACACGATGCGGTAGGTGTTGCCCTCGTAGTAGCTTTCGGCTACGGGAGCGACGTATGCCTGATGGGTGTCGTAGCGGTTGGACAGTCGGAGCTGATAGTCGCCGCTGGCGTTCTGTGCTATCTTCACCCCGGGGGGCAGCGTCAGCTCAAACTGCTGTGCCGTGTAGCCGATGGTGTTCATCAGGTCGATAGACAAGTCGGCCGTCTTTCCCTGCATGATTTGTACGTCGGTGATGGCCATGTGGTCGGTTGTCTGTGTCTGTGCAGGGTAGGTCGTTCCTGCCGAAGGGTAGAGCTGTTCGGCCTGTATGATGCCGATGATGCCCACGGCATCGGCGATGTTGATGGCATTGCTGTAGTTGACGTCAGCTTCGTTGAAGTGGAACTCGGGTGTTGGCAGGCTCTGCACATGTCGCAGGGTGAGCACCACATCGGCCACGTTGACCAGTCCGTCGTGGTTGACATCGCCCATGTAGGTGCGCACATTCAGTTCGGCCAGGCAGTCTTGCTGGACGGCCTCACCGTACAGGCGGTTGGTCATGTATGTCAGCACCACGTCGTTGACGCTCAGCTGATAGTTGCCAACGGCACACTCCTCGTCGATGTCGATGCCTATGAAGAGCAGAGTGTCGACGGGTAGCAGGACGTCGTTGTTCATAGAGTAGACGACGACGGAATAGCTCTGCTCGTCGTTCATGACGCATGATACGCTGTGTGTCAGGCGGTTAGTGCCCGTCAGGCTCACCATGAACTGGTCGTTGGCATCTTGTGCAATGTGCATACCTTCGGGCAGTGTCACCTGCATCTGCAGGGCCGTGAGGGGCATCGTGCCGTCGATACGCACCGGGATGTTCTGTTGCCGTCCTAAGTTGAGCTGCATGTTGTCGGCGTGAATACCGTATTCCTCCACCTGCTGGAAGTCGGTCCAGCCGTTGGTCATGAGGAAGTCGTTGCGCGTGCCACGCGGAATGAAGAGCTGGGCCCGCTCGTTGATGAGCGAGTTGAAACCTGTTGTTGCCACGGGTTTGCCGCAGCAGACAATCTCTTGCAGCCCGATACAGTCGGACAGAGCCCCATCGCCGATGGTCTGGAGCGACGTCGGCAGGTTGACGGTAGCCAGCTGGTAGCATCCTAAGAAGGCTCTCTCGCCGATGTTGCTGATGCCTTGTGGCAGGCTGACAGCCTGAATCTTGTCGTTGCAGAGGAAGGCTCCCGTCGGGATGCTCTTCACGCTTGCCGGCACGTTGACCTGTCCGTCGCGTCCTTTCGGTACGGCGACGATGTCTGTCTGTTCCTTATTATATAGGATACCGTCGAGCGAACTGTACATGCTGTTGTCTGTTGCGACGTTGATGTCGGTGAGGTTGTCGCAGAAGAGGAAGGGGTTGTCGTCGATGTTGCTGATGGCCTGATGCAGCGTGATGCGGCGGAGCGCCGTATTGCCATAGAAGGCGTGGTTGCTGATCTGCGTCACCGTCGACGGAATGCTGTAGTCGGGACCTTTGCCGCCCGGGAAGGCAACGATGCGCGTGTGCTGCTTGTCGAAGAGCACGCCGTCGGTCGAGGCATAGCTGGCATTGCCGCCGTCGGCGTTGATGGCTGCAAGCTGGCTACAGAAGGTGAAGGCATCGTCGCCCACAACCGTTACTGTGGCGGGAATATTGATCGACCGAAGGGCCTCGCATTCGGAGAAAGCCCAGCAGCCGATGGCGTTGAGGCCGTCGTTCAGGCTGATGCTCTGCAGGGCAGTGCATCCGTAGAAGGCGGCATCGCCAATGGTTTTCAGGCTTGGCTGAACGACCACTGTTTGCAGCTTCGTGCAATGGCAGAACGCCCCGTCGGCTATCTCCGTGACCGTCTTGGGCAGTGTATAGCTGTCGCTTCGCGCGTTGGGATAGGCAATCAGCCGCGTCAGCTGCTTGTTGTACAGCACGTTGTCTTGAGTGGCAAACCATCTGTTGTCTTCGGCAACGCTAAAGCGTTCCAGCATCAGACAGCGAACGAAGGCGTCGCGGCCGATGCTGCTGACGCCAGCAGGCAGCGACATGCTGATGAGCGAGGTGCAGCCATAGAAGGCAGCATCGCCTATCGTCTCTAACGAGGCGGGCAACGAAATGGAGTGGAGCGACGTGCAGGCGGCGAAGGCCGACTGGCCGATGCTCTTCACGGCCTGCGGCATGCGCAGCGAGGAGAGCCCCGAGCAGGCATTGAAGGCGCGGTCGCCGATGGCCTCGACAGCATACATCTTGCCGTTAGCCCTCACAGAGTCGGGGATGTTGACGAAGCCGCTATAGGCCGCGTCGCCATAAGTAACCTCGAGCACTCCGGCCCTGATGATGTTGTAGTAGATGCCTTCCTGCACAATGCTATAGGCCATGCAGCGGGTTGTTGCCAGAAACAGAGTGGCGATGGTCAATATCTTCTTCATAAAACCTATGTTATTCTTGGTTAGTCTTGTTCAGCAAAGCGTCCACTTCGCCGATAAATTGTTGTGCCTTAGGATATAGCTCGTCAACCTCTTCTATCGTTGAATAGACAAACTCATCATAATCTCCTCTTTGTCGGCTGTCGAAGAGATTAGAAAAGGCTCGGCCACTTTCCTTGGTGATAAGTCCTTTAGATACAAAATGTAGGCCTAACATGGACTTTACGCCAGTATGTGTAGCCGCAGCGATATGATACTTCGCCAAAAGCGCTACAGCGGCATAATAGCAAGCGTAATACAATCGGTTAGTGGCAGTATTATAGTACCCGCGCTCGCGAAGAAAAGGGATTTCGTCGAGTGTTTCGTGTGCTCTTTCCAAACGGTATTTGGAAAGTGCATCATAGTTCTCGTCTGTCAGACCTCTTTTCATAAAACGATACCTTCATTGTTTACGTTATATTGGAATGGTGTCAAGAACGGACGATTCTCCCATTCCTTACGTGGCATCACGATGGTACTTATAACGATGCCTGTGTCGAGTTCTATATCATATAGCGGAGCTATGATTTCGTCCTTTTCAGAATAGGTTAGCCTGTCAGCATCAACAAGCAGCAGCAAGTCGATGTCAGAATCCTCACGAGCGTCACCTCGTGCCTCTGATCCATAAAGTATCGTCTGAACACGGGGGGCAAGTTTGTGGGCTTCTTCTTTAATCCTGTTTACTACCTCTGTACGTCGCATTTCTTGTTATTTTCTGCAAATATACGAACAATTCGGATAATGCACAAACTTTTTTGACGATTTCTAAAGAATATTGCAAGATTTTTGCCGTGCGAGCCACAACTTTCTGAAAAATGGCGTATCTTTGCACCCACCATGAGTATACACTATACGAAACGCGAGGAAACCATCAACTGGACATCCCATGCCGCAGGCATCCTGCTGGGCTGTGTGTTTGGCGTCGTCTTTGTGCTGCTGTGCGTCAGGAGCGGCAGCGGCTGGATGCATGCCGGCGTGTGGCTCTATCTCTTCGGTATGCTTTCTTCCTACATCGCCTCCACCGTCTATCATGCCATGCCGCCACGATTCGCCAAGGCCAAGGAACGCCTGCGGCGCTTCGACCATGCTGCCATCTACTGGCACATCGCCGGCAGCTATTCGCCCGTGACGCTCATCGCCCTTCGCGAAGACGGCCCTTGGGGCTGGCTGCTCTTCTGCCTGGTGTGGACGTGTGCCATTGTGGGCACCGTCATCAGCTTCGTCCGTCTGAAGGAGCACAGCCATGTAGAGACCATCTGCTTCGTGCTGATGGGACTTTCGGTGCTCATCGCCTTCCGTCCGCTCGTCGACGATGTCCATCCGGCGGCCGTCGTGTGGATTGTTGCCGAAGGGGTTTGCTACATCACGGGGGCGCTCTTCTACAGTCTGCGCCGCCGACGCTACATGCACAGCGTCTTCCACTTCTTCGTCCTGGCCGGTTCGGTGTGCCATATCATGGCCGTATGGGACATTCTTCGGCAGTATGTCTGACGTCTTTCAGCTTCCAATTTGACGCAAATCGCGATACTACATTAATAAAGTAGTCACACTACATTAATAAAGTAGTCTCACTACATTAATAAGGTAGTCTCACTACATTAATAACGTAGTGTCGGCATTTGCCGCAAACTGCAGCCTCGTTTGCCGCAAACAGCATCGGCAAATGGTGCTTCCCGCTTTCGCAAACGCCATGTTTAGCACTCGCAAACGCCATGTTTGGGGCTTGCAAACGCCGCGTTAGTGATGAATAATCACCGTAAACAGATTTATTAACAGATTTTTATGACGAAAATATGTTTATTCTTGCTCATTTCAGAAAAACTTCGTAAATTTGCACGCCAAAATCAACAATCATGGAAGAAACAAGGAAAAATCCGTTTTTCGAACCT
>JAGBLC010000162.1 GCA_017635615.1 Prevotella sp. | reverse complement strand
CGCACGTGTTGCAGCCAATGCACTTCGACTGCTTGAACAGCACCTCGGGGTCCACCTCCCACGACGCGGGGTTGTGGCACCACACGCAGCGCAGCGGACACCCTTTCAGAAAGATGGTCGTCCGAATGCCCGGCCCGTCGTTGATGGCGTACCGCTTGATGTCGAAGACGGAAACTTTCATCTGGCCGTTCTCTGTCTGATGATTGCTCGTATTACCCATCGTTGTTCTTGTTTATCAGGTTGACGACGACCTTCACCATGACATCCTTCTCCTCAGTCTTGCTCTCGGCAATCATTAGGGTGAGGGCGACGAGGGTGCTGTCGGCAATGCGCTTGCTGCCATCGGGGTGATAGAGGATGTGGTTACCGTTGAGAAACCAAAGAAACAGCGTGGCTGCAATGCGCTTGTTGCCGTCGCTGAAGGAGTGGTTCTTGGTGACGAGATAAAGCAACATGGCGGCTTTCTCTTCCACACTGGGGTAGAGTTCTTCGCCGCCGAAGGTCTGGTAAATCTGCCCGATGCTGCTTTTGAACGAATCGTCCTTCTCATTACCGAAGAGGACACTGCCACCGAACTTCTCACGCAGTCGGTTGATTTCCAGCATGGCAGTCTCGTAGGTGGCATGGAAAGGCTCTTCCTTCGTGGTCTTGTCGATGACAAGTCGTTCGTAGTCGTAGTTGTCGAGGGTATCGAGGGCGTAGGTGTAGTCAACCACGACATCCAGCAGGTCTTGGCTTTCTACAGTATCAGCCGTTTCCTTGTTTTGGATGGTACGCCCAACGAGTTGCACCAATTGGCGAAGTTCGCCTATCTGCTCCTTCCGGATGCGATCGTTGACGGCGTAGCCCTTGATGAGGTATTGCTTCAGGACACGGTTGGCCCACTGGCGGAACTGAACACCGCGCTTGCTTTTCACTCGATAGCCTACAGAAGTAATCACTTCAAGGTTGAAATAGTCTATCTCGTGCGTTTGCGTTTTTCCTTCAATTGCACCATGTTGAGTGGTATTCGCAAATTTTGCGACTACCACAGAATCCGTTAACTCCTCTTTAAGTGCATTGTTAATATGCTTACTAATTGTTTTATAATCACGTCCGAACAATAAGGCAATCTGTTGACGGGTCAACCATATCATATCGTTCTCCAGCCGAACATCAATTTGTGTCTGGCCGTCCTCAGTCTGATAGATGATGATTGGGTTATCGGTATTCATGTCACTTTCGTTTTGATTGCAAATATACGAGCTTATTCCGACACGGCAAAGGAAAACGGCGAGAAAGATTCAGAAGGAACAATCTCGCCGTCTAATGTTTGGCCTACAGAAGACGGGCTACATCTCATCGTTCTCGGTACGGGCGATGATTTCGTTCTGCAGCTGTTCGGTCATGTCGTTGAAATAGTCGCTGTAGCCAGCCACGCGCACGAGGAGGTCGCGATAGCGGTCGGGATGCTTCTGGGCATCGAGCAGCGTCTCGGTATCGACGATGTTGAACTGGATATGGTGGCCGCCAAACTTGAAGTAGGTGCGCACGAGCGACGAGAACTTCTTCAGGTCTTCGTCGCGGCGCAGCAGGTTGGGCACGAAGCGCACGTTGAGCAGCGTGCCACCCGACTTGGTCTGGTCGAGTTTGCCCAGCGACTTGATGACAGCCGTCGGTCCGTGCGAGTCGCTGCCATGAGCAGGCGAGGTGCCGTCAGAGATGGCAAAGTGGGCGAGCCGGCCGTTGGGTGTGGCACCGCAGACGGAGCCGAAGTAGTTGTGGCAGGTCGTAGAGAGCATGTTCAGTCGGGTGCGTCCACCGCGCGTGTTCGGACGGTTGTCGATGGCCTTCACCAGGTCTTCATAGACGCGCACGGCTATCTCGTCGGCATAAGCGTCGTCATTGCCGAAGAACGGCGTGTGGTTGCGGATGTACTGCCGCATGGGCTCCTTGTCGCCCCAGTTTGTCCGGCAGGCGTCGAGAATCTCTTCCATCGTGTAGCGATGGTCCTCGAAGACGTGCTTCTTCAGCGTCGTGAAGCAGTCGGTGATGGTTCCGAGGCCGGTACACTGGATGTAGGTGGTGTTGTAGCGGGCTCCACCGCTGTAGTAGTCGCGACCCTTCTCGATGCAGTCGTCGATGTAGAGCGAGAGGAACGTGGCCGGCGCATAGAGCGAGAACATGCGCTCAATGTAGTTGTTCACCGAAAGCTTCAGGTTGACGAAGTACACCATCTGCTTGTGCCAAGCCTCGTAGAGCTCCTCAAACGACTTGAACTCGCGCGGGTCGCCAGTCTCAAGGCCAAGGCGCTTGCCAGTCTCGGGGTCGATGCCATTGTTCAGCGTAATCTCCAGAATCTTCGGCGTGTTCAGATAGCCCGTCAGCAGATAGGCCTCCTTGCCGAAGGCGCCCACCTCGATGCAGCCCGAGCAACCACCCTCGCGGGCATCCTCGAGCGACTTGCCGTCGCGCATGAGTTCCTTGATGTAGGTGTCGGGATTGAAGATGCTGGGGTAGCCGTGTCCTTGGCGAATCACCTTGATGCCTTCGATGAGGAAGTCGTCGGGGGTATTCTCTGCTATGTGGATGGAGAGACCCGGCTGCAGCTCGTGCAGCTCCTCCTGTATTTCCAGAATCATGTACGACAGCTCGTTGGTGGCACTGCGGCCTTCGCGGTCCACGCCACCTATATTAATATTCGTGAAGTCGTTATAGGTGCCGCTCTCCAGTGCCGTGACGCCCACCTTCGGCGGCGCAGGCTGGTTGTTGAACTTGATCCACAGGCACGACAGCAGTTCCTTCGCATCGTCGCGCGTCAGCGTTCCATCGTTGATGCCCTGCTCATAGAACGGGAACAGGTGCTGGTCGATGTGGCCGGGGTTCATGGAGTCCCAGCCGTTGAGCTCGGTGACGGTGCCCAGATGCACGAACCAGTACATCTGAATGGCCTCCCACAGGTCGCGGGGCGCATGGGCAGGCACCCAGCGGCAGACGTCGGCAATCTTCTCCAACTCCTTCCGACGCTGGGGGTTCTCTTCTTTTGCAGCCATCTGCTCAGCCAGCTCGGCATGGCGCTCGGCAAAGAGAATGGCGGCGTCGCACGACACGGCCATGGCTTCCAACTCCTGTTGCTTGTCGGTGGCCTCAGGGTCGTAGATGTAGTCGAGTCGGCGGATGCGGTCCTCGATGCGTGCCTTCACGTCGAGCAGTCCCTCGCGATACATCTTGCCGTCCATGGCCGTGTGGCCTGCGGCGCGCTGCTCCATGAACTCGGTGAACACGCCTGCATGGTAGGCTTCCTCCCACTCCTTCGACACGTGGTTGAAGATGCGCTCGCGCTGCGTCTTGCCCTTCCAGTAAGGGATGACCTCGCGCTCGTAGCGGTCGATGTCCTCCTGCGAGATGTGGTACGACTGCAGCTCGCGCGTGTCGAGCGTGTGCAGGTCTTCCACCGAGTGGCACGTCAGCTCAGGAAATGTCGGCACGGCCTTGGGCACAGGTCCGCGCTCGCCAACGATGAGCTCGTCGGGGCCGATGTAGATGGTCTTCTTCTTGCAAATCTCATAGAAGTTCTGCGCACGCAGCATGGCAATCGGCATCGTGCCGTAGTTCTGCTTGTAGAACTCGGTTTCGATGAGTGCGCGCTCGATGGAGAGCGTTGTCGGGGTGTCGAAGTTCTGCTGGCGCAGCCGACGAATGCGGTCGTTCATGCCGCCAAGGTTTTCTGGGTGTTTGATTTGGAAGTTCATGCGTTGTTAAAGATGTT
>JAGBLC010000161.1 GCA_017635615.1 Prevotella sp. | reverse complement strand
CTCAGGGCTATGCACAACAGACGCTCACCAGCTACGTCCGTAGCGGACAGAAGGTGACGCTACGTCTGAGCTGGACTCCCGACAACAGCGGCAACATTCAATGGCAGCAATCTTCCGACCAGGGGGCAACATGGCAAAACATCAGCGGCGCCAATCAGACTACCTACGAGAAGACAGCAGCCGACAACGACTACCTGCGAGTGGTCGTCAGCCGCAACGATGGTTGCGACCCCTTCGTAGAGACGCACATCCTCAAGACCGTCAGCTTCGCCGTCGACCTCATCGAGACGAAGACGAACGAGGCCACCTTCAAGATTTCCGACCTGACGCTGCCGCTCAGCGAGGTGGCTGCCTACGGTTTCTGCTACAATCTGAGCGGCCTCTCGCGCAACTATGCCAGCATGCAACGCACCGAGATAGGAACATCGTTGGACAACGCTACGTTCGAAGCCGTCTGTCCCAACCTCCTGCCCGGAAAGCAGTACAGCGTGCGTTTCTACCTGCAGACACGTGGCGGCGAAACCATCTATGGGCCGGGAAAGATCGTCAGCACGCCCGAGGGCCTTGAATGGAGCTCGGAAGACTGGACCATCACAAAGAATAGCATACAGGGCACCTACAAGGTGGGCGACGACATCTTCCAAACGGAGATGCTCACCAATCTGGAGCCTGCCACCACCTACACACTCACGGCCGAAGCCAACATCGGAGGCCAGCAGCAGCGCATCGAGCGCCAAGTGCGCACCATGACCGACTACAGCACCTATACCGTCGACGCCACCGTCACACCGCCACAGCATCGCATCCGCTGGCAACCCCTGACGACGGCCATACAACTCAACCCCGACAACATCCAGGCAGAATATCCTCGCGTGCTGAGGGTAAGCGCCGACACGCTCCTGCTCACCTATCACGGAGGCGACGGAACGGCCACCAATACCGACCACTGGCAGAACATCTACCTGCAACGCTCCACCGACAACGGGCGCTCGTGGTCGCAACCCGAGAAGCTCGTCGACCACAACAAGACGTGGCTCTCGCATGGATGGTACCGACACACCAATGCCGATATGGTGCGCCTGCAGAACGGATGGGTGCTCCTCACATGGTCGGCCAACGCCAACCCCGAGACCAACCACAACTGCCAGGTGTTCGTCATGATATCCCGCGACGGCGGACAGACGTGGGGCGACCCTATCACCGTGCTGCGCGGACGATGCTGGGAACCACAGATTGTACAGCTGCCCGGGGGCGAACTGGAGCTGCTCGTATCGAGCGAGGCAAAATGGTGGGGACAGGGCGAACTCTATCAGGAGATTGTATGCGCCCGCTCTACCGACAACGGACTCTCGTGGACTCGCCAGCAGCGCGCCAGCTACAATCCCCGCAAGCGCGACGGTATGCCCGTACAGGTGGTGCTGCAGGGCAACAAGGGCATCCTCTTCTCCTACGAGAGCATCAACAGCGACAAGAACCCCTCCATCTCGTGGCGACCGCTCGACGGCGAATGGGACTCGGCCGACTGGGACGAGGTGTCCGACGACCGTCGGTGGGTATGCGAGAACATCCGCGGCGGATGTGCGCCCTACGCCCTGCAACTACAGACGGGCGAGGTGGTCGTATGCGGACACTTGGCGCAGAACGGCAGCGTTTGGCAGACCAACCGCACGCAGGTGTGCATCGGCGACAACACTGGTCACAACTTCGCCCTGCGCACCATTCCCTTCTCTGCCCTACCCTATGGCGAGGGTGCCTACTACAGCTCGCTCTTCCAGAAAGATCAGAACACCATCTGGCTGCTCTACTCCCACTCGCGATACAACGGGTCCGACTGCCTCAAGAACACCGTCGAACTGCTCGAGGGAACTATCGAAGAGAGGTAAGACATATCTAACATCAAACATTAATTAAATGAAGCATCTTCTCACACTAACAGCGCTGCTCTTCGGCTGCATCGCCACAACGGCTGCCGACGAACACTTCTCCATCAGTATCAAACAACCGGGCAACCCCGCCACAACCTACAACCTGACCGAACGCCAGGGACAGCTCGTGGCCAACAAGGCGCTGCCCGTCACCATCGAACGGCTGACGCAGACCGACGGCGACGACATCATCCTCACCCTGCGCCTGAAGGCTCAGCAACGCATCTACTACAACCTGCAGGGATGCACCACGACAACCTTCGCCACCGAACGCTGCGACTTCTACCTGCCGGGATTCTGGTACCACCAGAACATGCGGTCGCCCGGGGAGGCACCATCCTTCAAGACCTCACGCAGCTGGAACTTCCGCGAAGACCGGCTCTCGTCGCCCCTCACCAGCGTCTTCGACAACACGACGCACCAGGGGCTCTCCGTGATGCGCATCCTCGATGAGCCTTGCGACGCACTCACCACGCACGCAGAGGGCGAGGCTATCCTCTCTGGCGAGACATCGGTGGGCTTCCTCGGCTTCGACAACGAAAAGGGCACAGCCACACTCACCTTCGGCTATCCCTACATCGAGTCGCCGCGCCGATACATCCGCAAGCTCACCCTCACACCGTCCATCACCACCTTCGCACGCCTCGACAAAGGCGAGACAAAGACGCTCCGCTGGCGCATCAGGAAGAGTCAGGCTGCCGACTTCGGAGCCTTCGTCACCGATACCTGGCGCTACTGTTTCGACCAGCTCCGCCCGCAACCCATCCAGCCGCGCTATACGCCCGAGCAGATGAAGCAGCAGCTCACCAACTTCTTCCGCGAGTCGTGGAACGACCGTCACCCGCTGAAGTTCAACTCGGGGCTCACCATCCTCACCGACCGCTGCGAACCCTTCGAAGAGATGCAGATAGGCTTCTGCGGACGACCGCTGCTCAACGCTTTCAACGAACTGGAATACGGCTATCAGCACCAGCAGCAAGACCTTGTCGACATGGGCAACGCCGTCTTCGACAGTTTCCTCGCCAACGGACTATCGCCCGAAGGCTACTTCCACGACTTCATCAACTATGCCCGCGACGGGCGTCCCGACGGTATCCACTCCATCCGCCAGCAGTCGGAAGGCATCTATGCCGTGCTCCACTATCTGCGCTACGAACAGCGACAGGGACGGCAGCACAAAGAGTGGGAACGCGTCATCCGCCGCATGCTCGACAACTTCGTCGCCATTCAGAAGGCCGACGGCAGCTTTGCTCGTAAGTTCCGCGACGACGGCTCCGATGTCGATGCCTCTTGCGGCAGCACACCTTCGGCAACCGTCCCCCTCGTCATGGGCTATAAGTACTTCCGCGATAAGCGTTACCTGCAGGCAGCACGCCGCACCATCGACTATCTGGAGCGCAACATCATAGCTCCCTCCGATTATTTCTCGTCCACCCTCGACGCCAACTGCGAGGACAAGGAAGCCGCCATCAGTGCCGCCACCGCCACCTATTATATGGCCCTCGTCACCAAGGGCAAGGAGCGTCAGCGCTACGTCGAGCTGTGCCAGAAGGCAGCCTACTTCGCCCTCTCGTGGTACTACCTCTGGGATGTACCATTCGCACCGGGACAGATGCTCGGCGACCTCGGACTGCAGTCGCGCGGATGGAGCAACGTCTCGGTAGAGAACAACCACATCGACGTCTTCGTCTTCGAGATGGCCACCATCGCCCAATGGCTTGCCGACGAGACGGGCGAGCAGCGTTTCCGCCAAATGCACGACATCATCTTCTCGTCGCTCAACCAGCTGCTCCCCACCCCCGAGCGGCTCTGCGGCATCGCCAAGCCCGGCTTCTATCCCGAGGTGGTTCAGCACACCGCATGGGACTACGGTCTCAACGGCAAGGGGTTCTACAACAACCTCTTCGCACCAGGATGGACCGTCGCCTCGCTCTGGGAGCTCTACACCCCCGAGCGCACGCCGCAGTTCCTCCTGAAGTAATTAACGTATTTGTCTGTTAATTAGAACGCAGAGACGCAAAGTCGCAGAGATTTAAGAACAACTTAACTACTCTGCACCCTGAAGATGAGTGCTCCATTCTGAGCAGAAATCTTACAAATCTGTCCAAATCTTACAAAAAAGAATAGGAGATTTGAAAGATTTGAATAGATTTGTCGGATTTCTGCCCGACAGGGCACTCCTTCATATTATTCCCTCGTTCAGCCGAATTTGCCCGAACGTATGGGGGGCTCCCTTACGCTAATGTAGGAGGTCACGTTTCTAACGTGACACCTGCCACGTTTGCGCTGCTTATGCGCTGTTGCGACGTGAGACACGTCGCCTCCTACGCTGCCACGTTTGCGCTGCTTATGCGCTGTTGCGACGTGAGACACATCGCCTCCTACGCTGCCACGTTTGCGCTGCTTATGCGCTGTTGCGACGTGAGACACGTCGCCTCCTACGCTGCCACGTTTGCGCTGCCTGTGCGCTGTTGGTTGCGGGCGGAAACGCTGTTCCGCCCCTGCAATGCGTCTCCTGCTCATGTAAATGAAAAAACTACCTGCTGGAGACATGTGCTCCAAGCAGGTAGTTTGCGAAATGAGAGGAAAAAAAGGGGTCGTGTGTCAGGCGTTCATCTGCTTCCAGGTGAGCACGGGGTTCTTGGCTGCCAGCACATCGTCGACACGGCCGATGGGCGTGTTGTGCGGAGCCGACTTCACCTCGTCGGGATTGGTCTTAGCCTCCTCGGCTATCTTACGCATCACGCCGATGAAGCCATCGATGGTCTCCTTCGACTCGTTCTCGGTGGGCTCGATCATGAGCGACTCGTGGAAGAGCAGGGGGAAGTAGATGGTGGGAGCGTGATAGCCATAGTCGAGCAGACGCTTGGCCACATCCATCGTGGTGACACCCGTCGACTTGTCCTTCAGTCCGTCGAAGACGAACTCGTGCTTGCACAGTCCGTCGATGGGCAGGCAGTAGACATCCTTGAGCTGCTCCTTGATGTAGTTGGCATTGAGCGTTGCGAGCGGGCCCACCATCTTGATGTTCTCGCGGCCGAGCGATAGGATGTAGCTATAGGCACGCAGCATGACGCCGAAGTTGCCGAAGAACGAACCCACGGAGCCCAGCGACTTCTCGTAGTCGCCCGTCTCGACGTGCAGCTCATCCTCGCCGACGAGGACGACGCGCGGTGTGGGCAGGAACTGCTCCAGACCTTCGCGCACGCCGACGGGACCACTACCGGGTCCGCCACCGCCGTGAGGAGTGGAGAACGTCTTGTGCAGGTTGATGTGCATCACGTCGAAGCCCATATCGCCAGGACGGCATACGCCGAGCATGGGGTTGAGGTTGGCTCCATCGTAGTACATCAGTCCGCCACATTCGTGGACGAGCTTCTGTATCTCGGGTATCTGACGCTCAAAGAGTCCGAGCGTGTTGGGGTTGGTCATCATCATGCCAGCCACCTCGTCGGAGAGCTTCGTCTTGAGGTCTTCCACATCGACGGTACCATCGCTGAGCGACTTCACCTCTACCACGTCGAGTCCGCATACGGCTGCCGAAGCAGGGTTGGTGCCGTGGGCTGAGTCGGGGATGAGCACCTTGGTGCGCTTCTCGTCTCCACGACTCATGTGGTACGAACGGATCACCATCAGGCCCGTGAGCTCTCCATGAGCACCGGCGCAGGGATTCAGCGTGAACTCCTTCAAGCCCGTGAGGGCTGCCAGCATCTGCTGGAGGTTGTAGTACACCTCGAGAGCGCCCTGACAGGTGTCGGCGGGCTGCAGGGGATGCAGTCCGGCAAACTCGCGCATGGCGGCAATCTCTTCGTTGATGACGGGGTTGTACTTCATCGTGCAGCTGCCCAACGGGTAGAACCCATTGTTGACGCCGAAGTTGTTGGCGCTATGGTTGGTATAGTGGCGCACGACGGTCATCTCGTCGCACTCGGGGAGCTGTGCCTCGTTCTCACGCTTCAGTCCTGCAGGCAGGTCGCTGAGCTTGTAGTCGCCAAACCGGTTGGCGGGAAGCGAATAGCCTTTGCGTCCTTGACGCGAAAGCTCGAAAATCAGATTTCCATACAGTTTGTTGTTCATAATGCTATGCCTCCTTTACGATTTCTACCAGTTCGTCGATTTCTTCTTTCGTGCGCTTCTCCGTGACGGCAAACATGATGCAGTCGTCGGCCACCTTCACGCCGCCGAGGAACCCATTGGCGATGAAACGCTCCTGCAGGGCATCAACGTCGCCGTTGTAGCGTACGCAGAACTCATTGAGGAAAGGCTTGTCGAAGGCCAGCGTGAACTTGCCGGTCTTCAGCAGCTCGTCGCAGAGATAGTGTGCTCCGGCGTAGGAGAGTTCAGCGGCCTCGCGCAGACCTTCCTTACCCATGAGCGACATGTAGATAGTCACGAAGAGGGCCATGAGGCTCTGGTTGGAACAAATGTTCGACGTGGCCTTCTGGCGGCGGATATGCTGTTCGCGAGCCTGGAGCGTGAGCACAAAGGCACGCTGGCCGCGGTTGTCCTTCGTCATGCCGACGATGCGTCCGGGCATCTTGCGCACGAGCTTCTCCTTGCAGCACATATAGCCAACGCCAGGACCACCGAAGGTCATCGGAATGCCAAGGCTCTGGCCGTCGCCCACAGCGATGTCGGCTCCCCATTCGCCTGGTGTCTTCAGGACGGCCAGGTCGGCAGCCACGCTGTTCATGATGAGCAGGCCCTTCTTCTCGTGGATGGCATCGGCAAAGCCGCTGTAGTCCTCCACGATGCCATAGTAGTTGGGCATCTGCACGATGACACCAGCCACACCGCCCTCGTCGAGCTTGCGCTGCATGTCGTCGCGGTCGGTCTGGCCCTCTTTCTCGTCGATCATCACGATGTCGATGCCTTGGAACTTTGCGTAGGTCTCAACGACGCGCAGCACCTTCGGGTCGACGGTCTTCGAGACGAGCACACGGTTCATCTTCTTACCGGCGGCAACAGCCATCATGGCAGCCTCTGCCGTGGCGGTGGCTCCGTCGTACATCGAGGCGTTGGAGATGTCCATACCGGTCATCTCGGCCATCATCGACTGGTATTCGAAGATATAGTGGAGCGTGCCCTGCGAGATCTCGGCCTGATACGGTGTGTAGCTGGTGAGGAACTCTGAGCGCTCGATGATGTTGGGCACCACCGACGGCGTGTAGTGGTCGTACGAACCGGCACCGGCAAAGACGACGAGCTCGTCGTTCAGCTGTCCGAGGCACTCCATGAGCTGGCGCAGCTCGAGTTCGCTCATCTGGTTGGGCAGCTCGTAATCGTCCTTGAAGCGAATCTGCTCGGGAATCTCAGCATAGAGGTCTTCGAGCTTCTGGAGCCCGCAGGCCTTGAGCATCTGCTGGATTTCCTCCTCGGTGTGAGGGAAAAACTTGAAATTGTTCATTTCTCTTTCTTTTGTTTACTTATTGCAGAATTCCTCGTAGGCCTTGGCGTCCATCAGGTTGTCGAGCTCGGCCTTGTCGGAGAGCTGCACCTTGATGATCCAGTTTTCGAAAGCATCCTTGTTGATGAGCTCGGGCTCGTCTTCAAGGGCCTCGTTCACCTCGACGACTGTTCCGCTGACGGGCGAGATGAGGTCGCTGGCGGCCTTCACGCTCTCCACAGCACCAAAGTCTTCCTCGGCTGTCACCTCATCGTCCACCTCGGGCATGTCTACATAGACGACGTTGCCCAGTGCGTTCTGAGCATAGTCGGTAATACCGATGTAACCGAAGTCACCTTCCACTTTCACATACTCATGACTCTCGCTGTAATAGAGTCCTTCAATAACTTTTGCCATAATTACTTTTGTTTTTAACTGTTAATAAAATATGTTCAATAATCGCTATTATGTGTCAATTCTTATCTTCCCTGTAAATGTCTCGCTTCCAATTGTCGCCTTTATGACATATAGTCCAGAAGGCCAAGTCTCAGCGTCAAGGAGGTAACTGCTCTCAAAAATTTCTTTCTTCATGATATGCGCCCCTTTCTCCGAGTCATACACATCCAAAACCCAACCATCATCAGTCATAGACTGATTTTGTTCCGGCAACATCCCCGCGAAAGCTTGATTAAGAATCGTCAATTCATCTGAAGAGAAAGATTCTGTTTCATTGATCCTCATATCATCGCTGTCTATACTTATATTAAATTGTCTCTCTGCGATGGGTAGGATTGAAAGACCAAAAATAGGATGAAGTGTATAGAAATGAAGCCTGACTTCTGCATCATCTCCGTTTTCGCTCACCACAATCGTAAAAGGAGAGTTAACGTAAACTGCTCCTATCCTGAATAATACTTGGTTAGAGGAATGAGAAAAATAAAGAGGTGTGCCTCCTTGATAGCTTATCGACTTTCCTGTAAAGTATGGAGATGTCAGCATAACTGTTCCGTTAGGGTAAACATCGATAGCATTTCTATTTGTAATAGTTGTCGGATGAATAGCAGTATACATAGTGGGAGGAAACGTATTTGTACGCATCACCTCCTTGTATGTTCCGGCAAACGAGTCACGACGGACTATTTTTTTCAGTGTGGCGACAGTGGTGTCGTTCTTGCTGACAGTGGCCTGCAGGGTGATGGATTTAAACTCAGAATAGCCCGTGCGGGTTATCATGCATTGATTGACGGCGGGAACATCCTCCTGAAGAGTGTAGCCTGAAGGTATCGACCCTACAACAGACCAAGAAACATTAGCACCTTCTTGAAGGTTTTCTATTGAGAAAGTCGTGATTTGTCCAAGAACAGAATTGCCGATAATAGTCATAGCCGGGACACCGACAGCATTCCACGCTTCCTCAATCTGATGTAGCACATGACTATTATATCCAAGCTGTTGGGCTGCAGCTACAGAAAGATGTCTTGCTGCAGTAAAATTGGCTGAAGGATATAAATATGCTGTGTTCAGCAAATAACAAATCTGAATGGCATCGTCTAATCCTATGCCGGTTACAGAATATTCATAGCCAGCTTCATTTGTGCCACTCCCCCCATTTACCAACAGAAAAAACCAGTAGTTGAATACGCCAGAATTATCGTGTACACCTCCGTAATCATTATTCAGATTATCCGTTGGGATCCAATTAACTCCGTTATAATACTTGCAGAGTGGATTCCCCATATCGCGCAATCCACTATTTAATACAATGTCTTCAGCGCACTGCCATATTTTATAACCCCGGCCAGGTTTTGCAAAATTCTCTACACAGGTAGCAAAAATATCGCTTAAGGCCTCATTGATAGCACCACTCTCTCCTTCATAAATAAGATTGGAACTATATGCAGTAACTCCATGTGTAAATTCATGAGCAACAATGTCTAAACATACCCACGGCCCTAAAATATTTCTCCCAAAAACGATTGTTGAATCATTCCAAAATGCACCCTCCGTATACGGCTTATTAACTTCACAAACGACACAACCTCCATGATTATCAAGACTATTTCTGCCAAAAGATTCAAGAAAAAAGTCGTAAGACATTTCTGCCCCCCAGTGAGCATCATGTGAAGCCTTGTCAAAGCTGTTTGTGTCAGTAAAATTCTGTGAAGAAGAATAAATGGTCCCATTCCATTCACGTGTTATAATTCCATCTCCGCGTGTATAATCTATTAAATAATAGTTGCTACCACTAAATTCAGTAACAATGTCTACCTCTCCAGAATATATTGTTGCGACACGAGAAAGAAGATTGCAATTCAAATTTCTGCTTTTTAATATTTTGCCAGTTTCAATATCAACAAAATTCTCTGTATGAACGCATCCATTAGAGGATTCTATTTCAATCTGATAAGCAAAACGGGGAACATTCTGCTCAATGAAGACTACAATTCTACATATATTTAATATTCTTAAATCTGTATCAGTGACTGATTCGTAATAATTCTTTACAGATCGTCTTGCTTCATTTTCGCTAATATAAACATTCTTTTCCAAATCTGGCAAATTAATTAAACTACCGCTTATAGATATAGCCAAACCATGTTTATTGTAATGAATACAAGCGATAGCCCCCTCAACCTCAAAGCCCTTGTAGTATTCTTTAAAAAACTCGTGAAATCCACCCTGCTTATCAGTTAAAGTGTCTTTTAAGACTAATGTTATATCATCATTAAGGTCTAATATTCCATGGATAAATTCTATTCTTTCTTCCATGGTTGACTCGAAGACGCACAATCGGCTGTTCGGAGCAAATTCTTGCCATGAAATGTATGGGTTTTCATTTGAAAAACTCAATTCATTAATTGTAAGTTGACAAGAAGTGGCCCATATATTTGGTACAAAAACCAATAAAAAGAATAAAGAAAAGCAATAACGTCCCATACAACTACTCGTCCATTTTTACATAATACATTGTCGGGTCCATATAATAATAATACCCCATATCAGGCAGAAGGATTAACTCTGTGCCTGATATCGTACATAAGAACCTGTCTGCACCATCAAACAGTCCGTATCTGCCCCAGACGACAAATGACAGATGTCCCATAACCGAAACTGTACCAAAGTTATCTTCCCATTGCCAGTCGTCCTCAAACTCATATTCAGACTGTACAACTACGGAGTCTGGCGAACCTTCTTCATAACTCATGCCTCTATGGCAGTAGGTCACGCTCCCATCTTCTTTGTATTCAACCTCCGATGCAATGCTATCAGGAATCACTATATTACCAGTTCTTACCTGCTTCCACTTGCCCACAAGCATTCTCTTTACAAAGTCCATTTTAAGATTATAAAAATCTTTGGGATGTTGAATCTTGTAAACCTCCCAACACCGCTTACCTTGTAGTGTTTGCAACTTGCAAGAATCAATTAGCAAGGCATGCCAACTACCTATATTCACATCTTTCATCCCATCGGTTGGACGAAGAAGTAACATATCACCAGTAACGGGATTGAAAAGATTGTCGTTTATGGATACATCAATCACCTCAGCTCGCAACTCATCTTCTGACTCATCAGGTAAAGCTGTTACCTTTACCATATAACAACCTTCAGGGCAACTTATTTGTCCCGGCTGTGGTGTAATGCTATCTGATACTTCATTATCACTACATCCACATACAAAGATAATTGCGAATATGGCTGATAACAGAAAGGCTCTCATTGGGTTAAACGAACTTGAATGAATAAAAAGAAGATGTTGAAATCAGGATAGGGAGTCAGAAGTGACAATACGTGCACTCCTAACTCCCATTTCTAACAGAAGATCTTACTTCTTATAATGCTTGTCGTAGAAGCGCTTCTTGACGACGGTGCCCTTGAACGTCTTCTTGCGAATCTGCACTTCCACCTCAGTGCCGAGCTTGCCGTGGGCGGCATCGACCAGCGCCATGCAGACGCTCTTGCCCGTAGAGATAGAGTTGTAGCCTGTGGTCACCTCGCCAATCTCCTGACCCTCGAAGAGCACCTTGTAGCCGTGACGGGGGATAGCCTTGTCGGCCAGCTCGATGCCCACGACGCGACGCTTCGGACCGTCGGCCTTCTGCTGCTGCAGGGCTTCCTTACCGAGGAACTCTTCCTTGTCGAACTTGCAGAACATCGACAGGCCTGCCATCACGGGCGTGATGTCGTCGCTCAGCTCGTCGCCATAGAGGGGCAGACCCACCTCGAAGCGCAGGGTGTCGCGACAGCCCAGTCCGCAGGGCAGGCAACGCTTGCTGTCCATGAGCTTGTCCCACGAGCGGCAGATATAGTCGGCCGAGCCGTAGATCTCGAAACCGTCCTCGCCGGTATAGCCGGTGCGGCTCAGCACGATGGTCTCGCCGTCGACGTCAACGCGGCGTGCGTTGTAGAAGGCGATGTCTTTGCACATCTCCAGGCCCAGCACATCGGCCACGACAGCCTCTGCCTCGGGTCCCTGAACAGCCAGCTGAGCATAGTAGCCCGACTCGTTCCTGAGGTCGATGTCGAAGCCTTCGGCATTCTTCTGCATCCAGGCCCAGTCCTTATCGATGTTGGCAGCGTTGATGACGAGGAAGAAGTCGTTCTCGCCCATCTTGTAGACGAGCAGGTCGTCGACGGTGCCGCCGTTCTCATAGCACATCATGCCGTAGAACACCTGTCCGTCGGGTGCTCCCTTGACATCGTTGGTGAAGATGTGCTGAACATAGCGCTCGGCATCCTTACCCTTGACGGTTACTTCGCCCATGTGCGATACGTCGAAGACACCGCAATGCTGGCGCACAGCGTTGTGCTCCTCCTTGATGTCGCTGTACTGGATAGGCATGTCAAAGCCTGCAAACGGGGAAATGAGGGCTCCCAGAGCCACGTGTCTGTCGTAGAGACAAGTTCTTTTGTTTTCCATTCTTACGTTGATATTATTGTTGACTAATTAGATTATTTGCTATCGTCAGTTGTCTAAAATTAGATTATTTGCTGCAAAAGTAACCATTATTTCCCAACCGCGCAACTTTTCCCCTTCTTTTTATTCATTATTAACTACCGAAGGCGGGATGAAGTTTGTATTTGCCGTTAATACAGTTTGTATCTGCGGCAAATACAGTCTGTATACATGGCAAATACAGTCTGTATACATGGCAAATACAGTCTGTATACATGGCAAATACACCCCCTGCCCGATGTATACAATAAAAATAGCAGGAATCAAATTCCTGCCATTCTCTAATTTGTGATCCGCTTGGGGCTCAAAATCCGAAATACCATGAAATATTTTTGAAATGTTTGCTCTGTAAATCAGCATTTTACAGAGTTAAATATATTAAAGCGTTTCAAGAGTGTGGTGCAAAATTTTGGTTTGGTGGTGCAAAATGACTACCTTTGCACCACATTTTAAACACGCTTTAATAATAAAATAGGTATGAAAGGACTTACAATAGTAAAGAGGACAAGCAAACAAGAAGGGACCATAAGGCTCCGTTTCCGTTTGCGCGATGGAAGAGGTGTTGACATGTATCATAAGAGTGAAATCGACGCAGACCTTAAAGATCTGGATAAGTTTACAGATACTGGTGAACTTAAACCCCGTGTGAGTGTATATAACTATTGCTGTCCGATAAAAATGTGAGTTAGCTCAATCACCCTCTGAAACTGCCGATAAATAGGCAAGTGTCTTTTGGTTTTCAAAAACAGGCCCCCTCTCGAATAGTGAGAGCTGCATTCCCTGCGTCTGCTCCAGCT
>JAGBLC010000160.1 GCA_017635615.1 Prevotella sp. | reverse complement strand
GGATGGCTCACTCGATGTCATCAACGATTACAAAGACCGCATCACCACTATCTTGAGTGAGCCTGACCATGGCATGTACGAAGCCATCAACAAGGGCATCCGGTTGGCAACGGGCGACATCGTGGCTTTGGTGCACTCTGACGATTACCTCTACGACAATCATGTGGTATCGGATGTTGTCAGAGAGATGGAGAAAACAGGAGCCGACTTCCTATACGCCGATGGTTTGTTTGTCGATGCCAACAACACCCAAAAGGTGGTGCGCAACTGGATAGGAGGCAAGTATCGTCGCCGAAAGGTGAGATTTGGTTGGTTGCCGCTCCATCCTACCTGCTATATCAAGCGCAACGTCATCGAGCAGCATGGACTTTACGACGAGACGTACAAGATGGCGGCCGATACCGATTTCCTGATTCGTTATCTCTATGAGGCGCGCCTCAAGGTTACTTATCTGCATCGCTATGTTGTCAGAATGCGGATGGGAGGCATGTCTACCGACCGCTCCCGAATGAAAGCTATGTGGAAGGAAGATGTCGCCATCATGCGCAAGCACGGTTTCAGTCCTGTTGCCACCAAGCTGATGAAGATGATGTGGAAGGTGCCACAGTTCGTCACGGCTAAATTCCTCACTCTACGCTAATCTCGCATCCTCGTACACTCGAAAAAACTCGAAAAAAATGAAAGCAGCCAGTAAGAAAGCCTTGAAGCTCTACGTCGCAGTATTGTTCTGCGACTGGTTAACGCTCAACTTGTCGATCCTCTGTCTCCATCTGTTGGGGTGGTTTCCCGTAGGCTACGACACGATGGGTGAGTTTGTCACAGAGTGGGTGATGGCCAATGTGGCATACGGTTGTGCTATCAGCCTGATGAAGCTGTCGCTCCACAAGCGGATGAATGCTCCATATCAGGTCATCAAGAACACCTTCTATACAGCCGTACTGTATGCCATTTTCCTCTCGGCCTTCCTCGGCTATATCCACTACTTCACGCCGGGTCCGTTCCGCTCGATGGCCATAGCCGGCTTCTTCTGGGTTCTTGCCCTTACCGAACGACTGTCGGCGCGAAAAGTGCTGGCCAACTACAGGGCCAAGGGTGGCAATACGTCGTATGTCGTCTTTGTAGGCTACGACCGCAACGTGAAGCGTATCATCGAGAATATGCACAATCCGTGGACGGGCTATAGCGTGCGCGGACTGTTCAGCGACGGTACGGAGTATCGCGATGAACTGTCCGACGTACCTTTCCTCGGCACCAACGACAAGGCCTACGACTATCTGCAGCGAACGGCTATCGACGAGATCTACATCTGTCTGCCCGACAGCTACGACGAGTCGCTGCAACCTGTTATCCGCCATTGCGAGCAGAACATGGTGAAGATCTATTATGTGCCACAGAGCCACTCCAATGGCAACGACCGCATGACGGTGCCTGTGCAGTTTGGTGATACCTACGTCCTGGCGCTTTACAACGAGCCGCTGCAAAGTCTGTCGAGCCGTATGGTGAAGCGAACGTTCGACATCATCTTCTCTGGCTTGTTCCTCTGCACGCTGTTCCCCATCATCTACCTCATCGTGGCGGCCATCACGAAATGGACCATGCCCGGTCCGGTATTCTTCAAACAGACGCGAACGGGCTACGACGGCAAGGACTTCCTGATGTACAAGTTCCGCAGCATGAAGATGAACAGCGACGCCGACACGAAGCAGGCCACGAAGGATGATGACCGCGTGACGCCTTGGGGACGTTTCCTTCGCCATTCGAGCATAGACGAATTGCCGCAGTTCATCAACGTCTTCAAGGGTGATATGAGCGTGGTCGGTCCGCGTCCGCACATGTTGGCGCATACCGAATACTATTCGCAGCGCATCAGCGACTATATGATACGCCACTACGTGAAACCGGGCATCACCGGATGGGCGCAGACACACGGTGAGCGTGGCGAGACGAAGGAGGTGGAAGATATGGCACGGCGTGTGGAGAAAGACATCTGGTATGTCGAACACTGGAGCCTCTCGCTCGACCTCCATATCATCGTGAAGACCATCCGCGATGCCATCGTTGGCGATAGCAAAGCCTATTGAGACCATCATTTGAACTTTATTCAAGCTAAAATCCCCTGAAGTCAACAGGCTTCAGGGGATTTTCTGTTTATGTGAATGTGAGTAGAGTCTAATCATTCGTTCTTCTCAGCGTTGACGACAACGGCAAGGCTGTTCACCTGGTTGTCGTTTTGCAGCTTACGCAGTTGCGGGAGTAGAGACAATTCTGTAGCGTTGCAGCGAACAACGAAGAGCATCAGGTCGGCCTGACGGCTGATGTATGCCATGTCTGCCACGCGGTCGAAGACAGGAGTGTCGATGATAATGGTGTCGTACAGGGCTTTTGCCTCGTCGAGCAATTCGGCAAATCGGCCGTTGGCAAACAGCTCGGTGGGGTTGGGAGGCACGACGCCTGAAGGCAGGATGTCCACCTGCTGGCATTGGCGGCTCTGCCGCAGCATGCTCTTCCAGTCGGCCGTCTGACCAGCGAGATAGTTGGAAAGTCCCTTCGTCGTTCCCTGAATCTCGTCGATATAGCGATTGACGTCGCCCGTGCGAACGTTGCTGTCTATCAGCAGTACACGCTGTGCGTTGGCGGCAATGGCTGCTGCTGTGTTCATGGCAACGAAGGTCTTACCGCTTTCATCGTCCAACGAACTGACGGCAATCAGTTTCTTTCCGTTGTTAACAGGCAGCATAAACTCGAGATTGGTGCGCAGGATACGGAAGGCATTGTTGACATCGTCGTTGGCTTCCGGTTGCACATATACCTTTGCCGGATTGGCCTTCTTCTGCTTACCTTCCGCCACTTGTGGCAGACGACCCACAACGGGTGTGCCAAGGCTTTCCACGTCTTTGGCGTTGCGCAGCTTGTTGTTGTGCGTTTCTCTTACGTAGAAGAAGAGGGCAGGGATGATGAAGCCCATCAGGATGCCCAGTAGACCGATGCGTCCCTTTCGCGGTGCTGAAGCCTTTTCAATACCTGTCGGTGGTGTGATGATACGAAGGTTGGTGTCGCTGAAAGCCCTCGACAGCTCGTTCTGTTCACGCTGTTGCAGGAGGAAGATGTAGAGCGCTTCCTTCACTTTCTGCTGGCGCTCGACGGAAAGCAGTTCCTTTGCCTTGCCCGGTGAGTTGGCTATCTGGCTGTTCGACTTCGATTCGCGCTTCTGCTGGCTGGCTATTCGCATCTTTATCTGAGCTATCGTGTTGTTGATGTTAGCCACCAACGCATTGCGCATGTTGTCAATCTGCTTGTCGTAGTCCTTCACCAGCGGGTTCGTTTCGCTACTGTTGTAGACGATGTTGTTGCGCTGCTGGATGAGCTTGTTGTAGTCGGTGATTTGTGCCGTCAGGGCAACATCCTCGCCCACAAGTGATGAGGGCAGCAGCTGTCCTTTCTTGCTGTTGTCGTTGAGGAACTGACGGATATAGTCCATCATGTGCATCCTGGTGTGCAGCGTGAGCAGCGCTTGTTCTGCCATGTTGGCGTTCTCCATCGATATCTTGACCGACTCGACGATGTCGGGCATCATGTTCTTGCTCTTGAACCGTGAGATGTCAGACTCTACCAGACCGAGGTCGCGCTCGATAATCTGAATGCGGTCGTTGATGAAGTCGGACGAGCTGATAATCGCCTGGTTCTTGTCGCGCAGCCAGTTCTCTTCATACACCTTGAAGATGGTGTTGATGATGCTGTCGGCTCGCAGCTTGGAGATGTCGGTGTATTCAACATAAAGGATGGAGGCATCCTTCGACTCAAGGTCTACGTTGAGCAACTTCAGGCAGTTCTCACGGGCTTTCACCAACGTGGTCTTGGCAATCTTGATGTCCATCCCTTCCTCCATGTCCTTCATCACCTTGGGGTTGGCGGTCACGGTAATCTTGCCAAGTGGCGTCTTGATGGTCGAGTTGACTTTGCCGTTGATGACATCGTCGAACTTGTCCTTCTTCAGCTTGAATTTCCTGAGCGTGAAGGTGCCGTCGGTATTCAGGTGCATCTTCATGGAAGCAGCCTTCGTCTCGTCAACATCTTCCATGACGACGGTGACAGGTTGCGTCTCAAAGGACATCACCTCCTTCGGGAATCCCTGCTTGACGTACAGCATGTCGAGATGAAGTCGACGTACCACCTCGTCCATGACGTATGGCGACTTCATGGCAAACATCTCGTTATAGACCGACGACGATGAATTGAACAGTCCGAGGTCGGCAGCCATCGCTCCCAGTTCGCCTCCGATGCTTGGCATTCCGCTGTTCTCCTCCTTGATGAGCACTTCGGCCGAACGCTGATAGACAGGCTGTTTCGTAATCAGATACAGCACGGCAAGGGCTGTCGTGCAGAAGACCGACAGGGCGAACCATTTCGAGTTCTTTCTGTATATGCGAAGTAATCTTTCAAGCGAGACGGTCTGCCCTGATGCGTCGGACTTAACTTGTTTGTTATTGTTGGAAGCTTCCATTTCTTATAACTTTTTTCTGCACAGATAATTATTTGAAGATTAACACAGCCAACGTGGTGAGCACCGATGCCATCGACATCCAGAGCGAAGCCGACTGGAACTGGTTTCCGTTGGCGTTCGACTGTCGCTTGCGTGTGTTGTTGGCATCGACGTAGATGACGTCGTTGGGCTGAATGTAGTAGGCTGGCGACTGGATAAGTTCCTGAGCATTGAGCATGTTCATGCGATAAGTAATCTTCTTATCGCCATTCTGGCGTATCACGTAGATGCTGTCGCGTATGCCATAGAGCGAGAGGTCGCCCGATTGAGCCAATGCTTCGGTAAAGGTCACTCTGTCATGCGTGATGTTTTTCCTGCCAGGCGATCTTACCTCTCCCAAAACGAAGTAGCTCATGTTCATATAGTCGGCTGTCACCACGACATCCTTAGCCAGTTCGGCTGCTTCAATGTCGTGCTTGATTTTCTGTTCCACTTCGCTTCTGGTCAGACCGGCAATGTGCAGCTTGCCCAACAGGGGGAAGTCGATGTTGCCGTCTTGGTCGATGGTATATCCCGACACGCCGTTGTTCTGGTTGAGCGTAGCATTCTCGGATGTACCGATAATCTGGTTGGTCAGTCCCAGATTGAGCATGTTCGTGATTTCTGCATTCTTGCATTTGACGACGATGAGCAGTTTGTCGAAGGGTTTCAGCTTGATGCCTTCATATTGCTGAAGCTGAAACTCCTTCATGTGTTCCATATCCTGGAAGTAGGCAATGTTCGTTGGTGTCTTGCAGGCCGCCAGCAGAACAACGGCGGCAGCGAGTGCCAGTTGTTTGATGATTCTCATGTTACTATTTCAATTGTCAATTATCAATTATCAATTGTATTTTAGCGTGCAAAGATAAGCATTAATTATGAGAGAGGCAAGAAAATAGTTTAAAATTAACGATTTGTTAGGTAATTGTAACACATTTCGGCACATCGCTCCCCGTCGACACCAGCCGAAACGATGCCTCCTGCATAGCCTGCTCCCTCGCCGCAAGGGAAGAGTCCTTCCAGTCGGACGTGTTGCAGCGTATCGTTGTCGCGGACGATTCTCACGGGCGACGAAGTGCGCGTCTCGGTGGCTATGAGCAGGGCTTCGTTGGTGAGGAAGCCGTGGCTCATCTGTCCGAACTTCTTGAAGGCTTGTTGCAGGCGGCTGACGATGAAAGGCGGCATCCAGAAGTGGAGTGGGGAGGCTGTCAGCCCCGGTGCGTAGCTACTGCGGGGAAGGTCGTAGCTGAGACGGCCGTTCACGAAGTCGGCCATCCGTTGTGCAGGTGCTGTCTGCCGCATGTTGCCCTGTTGCCACGTCATGCGCTCCAGCTCCTCCTGATATTCCATCATGCGTAGGGGCGACGAGCCTTCTACATCGTCGGGATGCATCTCGACGACCATGCCGCTGTTGCTCCATTGTGTGCCGCGGTTGGCAGGACTCATACCGTTGACGACAATCTGTTGAGGCCCTGTTGCGGCCGGAATGACGAAACCGCCAGGACACATGCAGAACGAGTAGACTCCGCGTCCGTCTACCTGTGTCACAAAGCTGTATTCTGCGGCAGGCAGATAGCGGCCGCGCCCTTCGCGGTTGTGGTATTGTATCTGGTCGATGAGCTGGGCGGGGTGCTCCAAGCGGACACCCATCGCCAGTCCTTTCGCCTCTATCTCGATGTTGGAAGCATGCAGGTAGCGGTAGACATCGCGGGCAGAATGACCTGTTGCCAGAATGACGGGACCACGATATTCCACTTCCCTGCCTGTCGGAAGCTCAACAGCCTGGATGCCTTCCACGCGGTTGCCGTCTACAATCAGACCGGTCATCTTGGTCTGGAAGTGTACCTCGCCTCCGCTGTCGAGAATCGTCTGGCGCATGTTCTCTATGACGCGTGGCAGACGGTCGGTGCCGATATGCGGATGGGCATCGGCCAGAATGTCGGTCGATGCGCCATGCTGGCAGAATACATTGAGTATCTTCTCCGTCGGTCCGCGCTTCTTGCTGCGTGTGTAGAGCTTGCCGTCGCTATAGGCTCCTGCACCGCCTTCGCCGAAGCAGTAGTTGCTCTCAGGGTCTACTTTCTGCGTTCGGGTGATGTTGCTCAGGTCTTTCTTCCGTTCGTGAACGTCCTTGCCGCGCTCTACGACGACGGGCTTCAGTCCCAACTCGATGAGCCGCAGGGCTGCAAAGAGTCCTCCGGGACCTGCTCCCACAACGACTACCGGCGGCCGTTTCTCTACCTTATTATATAATACGCGCGCGAAAGCATCATCCTGAGGCTCTTCGTTGATGTAGACACGGAGCTTCAGGTTGACGTAGATGGTGCGCTGACGGGCATCGATGCTGCGCCGCAGTACGCGGATATGCGTGATGGTGCGTGCGTCGATTGCCAGTTCTTTGGCAACACGCTCCTTGAGGCCACGGTCTGTAGCAGCCTCATGGGGAAGCATTCTTGTCTGTATTTCTCGATTCATACTATTTATATAACTCCTTTTTTCTCGTTTTATTGTGTCGGGCAACTATTTTTTTTTGAACGCTATTCCCGACGAATCAGCCTGCCATCTGCCATCTGTCAGCTTGTCGTTTGTGCCGAAACGCGATGCAATAAGCGGCAAATCGCGATACTACATTATTAATGTAGTGTGACTACCTTATTAATGTAGTGCGACTACTTTATTAATGTAGTCTGACTACTTTATTAATGTAGTGTTGCCGTTTGCGGCAGATTGGCCTTGAATCAATCAGAATAAATGGCGAAATCTGTATTTTTTGCCAATGAGATTTTATATATTCATTGAAAAGTTGTACCTTTGCACGCAAAATCAAAAACAGAAAGGAACAAGAGGAATGATAACACTGACAAATCTGGCCATACAATTCGGCAAGCGAGTGCTTTACAAAGACGTGAACCTGAAGTTCACAAACGGTAACATCTACGGCGTCATCGGTGCCAACGGAGCAGGCAAATCGACCCTGCTGAAAGCCATCAGCGGCGAGCTCGAACCTAACAAGGGAACGGTAGAGCTGGCTCCCGGAGAGCGCCTCTCGGTGCTCGACCAGGATCACTTCAAGTACGACAGCTTCTCCGTGATGGACACGGTGCTGCAGGGCCACCAGCCGCTTTGGGAGAACATGAAGCAGCGCGAGGCGCTCTATGCCAAGCCGGAGATGAGCGAGGAAGACGGCAATCTGGCTGCCGACCTCGAACTGAAGTTTGCCGAGATGAACGGTTGGGAGGCTGAAAGCGAGGCTGCCCAGTTGCTCCAGAACCTCGGTGTGAAGGAAGACCGCCACTATATGATGATGTCGGAGCTGTCGAACAACGAGAAGGTGCGCGTCATGCTGGCCAAGGCTCTCTTTGGTCATCCCGACAATCTGCTGCTCGACGAGCCCACCAACGACCTCGACCTCGACACCGTGCAGTGGCTGGAGGAGTATCTGAGCAACCTGGAGCAGTGCGTCCTCGTGGTGAGTCACGACCGACATTTCCTCGATGCCGTCTCGACGCAGACGGTAGACATCGACTTCGGCAAGGTGACGGTCTTCGCCGGCAACTATTCGTTCTGGTACCAGTCATCGCAGCTCGCACTGCGTCAGGCTCAGAACCAGCGTCTGAAAGCTGAAGAACGCCGCAAGCAGCTGGAGGAGTTCATACGCCGCTTCTCGGCCAATGTGGCCAAGTCGAAGCAGACAACATCGCGCAAGAAGATGCTCGAGAAGCTCAACGTGGAGGAGATTCGCCCGTCGAGCCGTAAGTATCCCGGCATCATCTTCACCATGGAACGCGAGCCAGGCAACCAGATTCTTGAGGTGGAAGGCCTGAAAGCCGTCGATACCGATGGCACGGTGCTGTTCGACAACGTGTCGTTCAACATCGAGCGCGGACAGAAGACGGTGTTCCTTTCGCACAATCCGAAGGCCATGACGGCCCTCTTCGAGATTATCAACGGCAACCGCGAGGCCGATGCCGGCACGTATAAGTGGGGCGTCACCATCACGACGGCCTACCTGCCGCTGGACAATACGGAGTTCTTCAAGAGCGACCTGAACCTCGTCGACTGGCTCTCGCAATACGGAACGGGCAACGAAGTGATGATGAAAGGCTTCTTGGGCCGCATGCTCTTCAAGCAGGAGGAAGTGGAGAAGAAGGTCAACGTGCTCTCCGGTGGTGAGAAGATGCGTTGCATGATAGCACGCATGCAGCTGAAGAACGCCAACTGCCTGATTCTCGACACGCCCACCAACCATCTTGACCTGGAGTCGATTCAGGCCTTCAACAACAACCTGGTGCAGTTCGGCGGCAATATCCTCTTTGCCTCGCACGACCATGAGTTCATCAACACCGTGGCCGACCGCATCATCGAACTCACTCCCCACGGCACCATCGACAAGCTCATGACCTACGACGACTATATCTACGACCCGCAAATCAAAGAGCTAAAGGCTCGGATGTATGAGTAAATTGGCACAGTTTTTGTTATGTGGAAGAGAAAAAAGAAAGGTAAAGCTATGAGCGAAGAAAAGAAAATCAATATCGAAGACGGCAACCTCGACGAGCAGAAAAATAAGGCCGACGAGCAGCAAGCCGCAGAAAACACACACGAAGAGGCTACTCAAGAAGAAGAGAAGCAAGAACAGAACGACAGCCAGAGCGACGAGAAGCAGGAAGAGAAAGACCCGCTCGACGCAGCCCTGACAGAAATACAGAACCTCAAGGAGCAGATGCTCTACAAGCAGGCCGAGTTTGAAAACTATCGCAAGCGCACCATCAAGGAGAAAGCTGAGCTGATCCTCAACGGCGGCGAGAAGACCATTACGGCCATCTTGCCCGTGCTCGACGACTTCGAGCGCGCCTTGGCCGACAAGACCGACGACCCGAAAGCCATTAAGGAAGGCATGGAGCTCATCTTCCATAAGTTCGTCAAGACCCTTGAGGGATTAGGCGTGAAGAAGATAGATACCGCCGACAAAGACTTCGACGTCGATTTCCATGAGGCCATCGCTATGGTACCGGGGATGGGCGACGACAAGAAAGGCAAGGTCATCGACTGCGTGCAGACGGGCTATATGCTCAACGACAAGGTCATCCGCCATGCTAAAGTGGCTGTAGGCCAGTAGGTTCAGTAAGTCGTTGTTTTGCAACGACAAACACAACAACAACAAAGAAAGAATGGCAAAAAGAGATTATTACGAGGTGCTCGGCGTCGACAAGAATGCCAGCGAAGACGATATCAAGAAGGCTTACCGCCGCATCGCCATCAAGTATCACCCCGACCGCAATCCCGGCGACAAAGAGGCGGAGGAGAAGTTCAAGGAGGCTGCCGAGGCCTACGATGTGCTTCACGATCCGCAGAAACGTCAGCGGTACGACCAGTTCGGCTTCGATGGACCTGGCGGCATGGGCGGTTTCGGCGGCTTCGGCGGTGGTTTCTCGATGGACGACATCTTCTCGATGTTCGGCGATGTCTTCGGCGGACGAGGCGGTTTCGGTGGCTTCGGAGGCTTTGGCGGCGGTCATCAGGCACCGCAGCACCGCGGTTCCGACCTCCGTCTGAAGGTGCGCATGTCGCTGCAAGAGGTGGCTACGGGCGTGACGAAGAAGTTCAAGGTGCGCAAAGACATCACCTGCAACCATTGTCACGGCACTGGTTCGGAAGACGGACAGACCGAAGCTTGTCCCACCTGTCACGGCAGTGGCGTCGTGACTCGTACCACACAGAGCCTCTTCGGCATGATGCAGACGCAGAGTGTCTGTCCCACCTGCCAGGGCGAGGGCCGCATCATCAAGAACAAGTGCCACGAGTGCGGCGGCAGTGGTGTGGTGAAAGGTGAGGAAGTGGTAGAAATAAAGATTCCCGCCGGTGTGGCCGACGGCATGGTGGTGAACATTCCTGGCAAGGGAAACGCCGCTGTCCACAATGGCGTGAACGGCAATATCCAGGTGTTCATAGAGGAAGAACCCAACGATACCTTCATCCGCGACGGCAACAACGTGCTCTACAACCTGCTGCTCGACTTCCCGACTGCCGCTCTCGGTGGCGATGTGGAGATACCTACCATCGAAGGGAAGAAGGTGAAGATAGGCATCGAGCCAGGCACACAACCCGGTAAGACGCTGCGGCTGCGCGGCAAAGGACTGCCTTCAGTGCAGGGCTATGGCAACACGACGGGCGACCTCGTGGTCAATGTCAGCGTCTATGTGCCTAAGACTTTGACGCACGAAGAGCGTAAGATGATGGAGCAGCTGCGCGAGAGCGACAACTTCAAAGGCGACAATTCTACGAAGAAGAGCATTTTCGACAAGTTCCGTAACTACTTCAGCTAATAGACTGTTGTGCTTCAATGGCGAAACATCAGAATCAAGAAATAGATGAACTATCAGGAAACAACAGCATATCTGTTTAGCGTCACCCCGGTCTTCGAGAAGGTCGGGGCGAGTGCTTATAAGGAGGGACTCGACAACTCCCTGGCCCTCGATGAGCATTTCGGACATCCTCACCGCCTGTTCAGGAGCATCCATGTTGCCGGAACCAATGGCAAGGGTTCTTGTTCGCACACCATCGCTGCCGTCTTGCAGGCGGCAGGCTATCGCGTGGGACTCTATACTTCGCCGCATCTGGTGGACTTCCGCGAACGCATCCGCGTCAATGGCGAGTGCATCCCCGAGCAGTATGTCATCGACTTCGTGGAACAAGAGCGCCATTTCTTTGAGCCGTTGCACCCCTCGTTCTTCGAGCTGACGACGGCGATGGCCTTCAAATACTTCGCCGAGCAGCAGGTCGACTATGCTGTTGTCGAGGTAGGACTGGGCGGTCGGCTCGACTGCACCAACATCATCACACCCGTCCTGAGCGTTATCACGAACATCAGTCTCGACCATACGCAGTTCTTGGGTGACACCTTGGAGCGTATCGCCGCAGAGAAGGCGGGCATCATTAAGGCTGGTGTGCCCGTCGTCGTCGGTGAGACCGTCCCGGAGACACGACCTGTCTTTGCCGTTAAGGCACACGAGATGCGTGCGCCCATCTACTTTGCCGAGGAGTTCGACGCTACACCTTTCGACGATATTGAGTTTGAACTGAAGGGCGACTACCAACAGAAGAACCGCCGCACCATCCTCTGTGCTTTGTCTCTAATCGGTTCCTCCCTTTTGGGGGGGATAGGAGGGGTCTCTCCTCTCCGTGAAGGTTTCGCACATGTTAGTGAGCTGACCGGCCTCGTTGGTCGTTGGCAGAAGATACAGGAACGGCCGCTCGTCATCTGCGACACCGGCCACAACGTGGGCGGGTGGCAGTATCTCGCTCCGCAGATTGCCGCACAGCCGTGCAAGCAGTTGCGCATCGTATTCGGAATGGTAGACGATAAAGACATCGACACCGTCATGGCCTTATTGCCCAAGCAGGCTGCCTACTACTGGACGCAGGCCTCCACTCATCGTGCCATCCCCGTCGGGACGGTCTGCCAGAAAGGTCTTTCGCATGGCTTGCAGGGCAGTTGCTATTCCTCGGTCAGCGATGCCTATCGTCATGCTTTGCAGGAAGCCGACACCGCCGACTTCATCTTTGTCGGCGGCAGCAGCTATGTCGTTGCCGACTTGCTCGCATCTCTCTCCTGATGTTCCCGCGTCAGGGTTATGCATGGTGAGGTCTCTGGTGAGGTGTGTGGTGAGGTGATAAACAAACACCTCACCATCCGCAAGGCCGATAAACAGAGGGCTTTACCGCATTTTGGTGAGGTGTGGCATTTTTTTTTTTCGATAAAAGTATTTAGACGAATCATCTATGGAAGTGGCAAGGAAAAAAGATGAAAAGTAGTGTTTTTTCTTTTCGCCTACAGTTTTGTTTGGCGAATAGAATATTTCTTGCTACCTTTGCAGCGCAAAAGTAGGGACGCGACACGACGCATCTCTACATAGAAATGGAAAAAGAATAAACAAAAGGATGGCTGTCAAGAAGAAGTTGATCACGAAGAACAGGTTTCTGGCAGGGTTTGCCGCTATCGTGGCCTTGCTGGCCTTGGTGCGCTTGGCGTTCCCGCAGGTGGCTGCCGAACGTCGTCCGGCCGAGCCGCCTTCGGCTAACGTCGAATCAGCGGAGACCGAAGCTGTGCAGGAGGAATCGCGCGAGGCTGCTTTGGAAACCGATGTCGTAAAGGACGAATCGCTGGCGTCTGCTTCGGTGGAGCAATCTTCTGTCGTGACGGCTTCGCGCTTCTTCGATGCCCAAGGGCAGCCGGTCAAGCATCGCATCTTTGGCGTGACGAGCTATTTGGAGGCTTTTCCTGACAGTCAGCAAGTGCAGATAGAGAGTGCGATGAAGTGGGGCGTGAGCAGCGTCTATAACCGCGAGGAGGCAGAGGAACGTAAGCAAGAACTGGTTTACATAGGGGCTTCACCTTATTATCATGTCGACCGCATGTACCGCAGCATCCCTTACTTGGTGCCTCGGGCAGCTGCTTTGCTCAACGATATTGGGCGGGCCTATTACGACAGTCTGCAGCTGAAGGGTATTCCGTTGCATCAGTTCATCGTTACCAGCGTGCTGCGAACGAAGGAAGATGTGGAGAAGCTGCGGCGCTACAACGGTAATGCCACCGAGAACAGCTGTCATCTCTACGGCACAACCTTTGACATCTGCTACAACCGATACCATACTGTTGCCCCTCCGGGTGAGCAACGACGGCAGGTGCGCGACGACTCGCTGAAGTATGTGCTGTGCGAGGTGTTGCGCGACATGCGGCGCGATGGGCGATGCCATATCAAGTATGAAGTGAAGCAAAGTTGCTTCCACATCACAGTGAGGTGAGTAAAGGAGTTCAGGAGTTCAGGAGTTCAGGAGTTCAGACAATACAGCTGAACTCCTTTTTTTTATTCTGATTCAACCAGCTCTTGCAGACGCAATATCTCGTCGCGATACTGTGCGGCCTGCAGGAAGTCGAGTCGTTTTGCTGCTTCCTTCATCAGTTTGGTGGTGTTGTCGATGCTCTTCTGCAGCTGCTCTTTCGACATCTTCTGGATAATCGGATCGGCGGCGACATCAATAGAGCTGGGTTCGATATAGGGCTGATAGGGCAGGGGAGCGCCTTGCTTGCCGCCCGTGGCCGTCCTTCCGGCAGAAGATGTTTCGGCATTCTGCTGCGACTTAGAGAGCGGACTATGGCTGATGGCCTTGACAATCTGTTGTGGTGTGATGCCGTGCTCGTCGTTGTAGCGCAGCTGTTTGGCGCGTCGGCGGTTGGTCTCGTCGATGGTCTGCTGCATGCTCTGCGTGATGGTGTCGGCATACATGATGACCTTGCCGTTGACGTTTCGGGCAGCACGGCCAGCCGTCTGTGTGAGCGAGCGATGACTGCGGAGGAATCCCTCCTTGTCAGCATCGAGGATGGCCACGAGGCTTACTTCCGGCAAGTCGAGTCCTTCGCGCAGGAGATTGACGCCGACGAGGACATCGAACAAGCCGGCACGCAGGTCGGCCATGATCTTAACACGGTCGAGCGTGGCTACGTCGCTGTGGATATAGTTGGCGCGTATGTCGTGGTTGAGCAAGTATTCCGTCAGTTCTTCGGCCATGCGCTTGGTCAGCGTGGTGATGAGCACGCGCTCGTCGCGCTCCACACGTTCGAGGATTTCGGCCGTAAGGTCGTCAATCTGGTTCTCTGACGGGCGCACCTCTATCTCCGGGTCGAGCAGTCCGGTGGGGCGGATAACCTGTTCAACGACAACCCCCTCGGCCTGTTGCAGTTCATATTCGGCAGGTGTCGCCGAGACGTAGATGGCCTGATGCACCATGCTCTCAAACTCTTCGAACTTCAGCGGACGGTTGTCGAAAGCAGCGGGAAGCCGGAATCCATATTCTACGAGATTGGTCTTTCGGGCGCGGTCGCCACCGTACATAGCCCGGATCTGCGGGATGCTGACATGGCTCTCGTCGACGACGAGCAGGAAGTCGTCGGGGAAGAAGTCGAAGAGGCAGTAGGGGCGCTGACCGGCCTCACGTCCGTCGAAGTAGCGCGAGTAGTTCTCTATGCCCGAACAGTGTCCCAGTTCGCGAATCATCTCGATGTCGTATTCCACACGCTCCTTGATGCGCTGTGCCTTGAGCGTGTCGCCCTGGTCGTTGAAGAACTCCACTTGCTTTGTCAGGTCGTCCTGCATCATGCGGATGGCAATCTCCGTCTGTTCCTTCGAGGTGACGAAGAGGTTGGCGGGATAGATCTGGTATTCCTGGAAGGTAGCCATGCGATGGTAGGTGACGGCATCGAGTTCCTCGATGGCATCGATGTCGTCGTCCCACCACGTGACGCGCAGCACATGGTCGCTGTAGGCCATGAATACGTCTACGGTGTCGCCCTTGACGCGGAAGTTGCCTCGCTGCAGGTCGATGTCGTTGCGCACGTATAGCGCGTCGACGAGTCGGCGCAGGAACATATTGCGGTCGAGCTTCTGTCCTTTCTTGATGGTGATGACGCTACCCTGCATGGCCGTCGGGCCGCCCATGCCATAGATGCACGATACTGACGAAACGATGACAACGTCCTTCCTTCCCGACAACAGGGCCGAGACGGCGGAGAGTCGCAGACGGTCGATCTCGTCGTTGATGGCGAGGTCTTTCTCGATGTAGGTGTCGCTCTGCGGCAGGTAGGCCTCCGGCTGGTAGTAGTCGTAGTAGGAGACGTAGTATTCTACTGCATTCTCGGGGAAGAAACCGCGCATCTCTTCGTAGAGCTGAGCTGCGAGCGTCTTGTTGTGGCTTAGGATGAGGGTGGGTTTGTTGATGTTGGCAATGACGTTGGCGATGGTGAACGTCTTGCCCGAGCCGGTCACGCCGAGGAGCACCTGCGCGCGGTCGCCGCGGAGGATGCCTTGGGTGAGCTCGTTGATGGCCTCCGGCTGGTCGCCGGTGGGGTGGTATTGGGAAGTGAGTTTGAAGTTCATGGTCTTTTCTTTTTTTGGGGGGGAGGGGAGCCGCTGTGGTACAGCGGCATACTCAACCTTTTTGGGGGCGCTGGGCCTTGGGAGGTTAGGGGATGCGCATTTTGCGCATGGAGCCTTTGTGGCCTACGAGGTAGAGGCCGGGGGGAAGGTGCTTACCGTTGGGCCATCTGGTGCCCGAGAGTGTGAATATAGCAGGTTGGGTGTCGTAAAGGTGCGTGAACGCATCGTTGGCGAAGCTCTCCGTGATGGCTGTCGGTATGGGAGGCAAGATGAAGTCGAAGGCGATGGTGCCGTCGGCAGCCTCCGTGATGTTGGCTATTTGTTTGTCCATCCGGCCGGTGTACATATCGAAGCCTTCGATGGCGGTAACGTTTTGCTCGCCCGGATAGGGGTCGCCCCAGTGGCTGGCTCGGTATTGCTCGGTGGTGATGTTTACCTCGTCAACCAGGTATTGGCTGATATACTCACCGTCGGCGGGTATGTACGTGAATCGCGAGTGGCCCACTTCGTTGTTCACAGCGTTGCTGTCGAGGGCGAACACTTCGGGTTGGAAGTCGACGTGCATCACCATCATGCCATGACCTTGCTGTCGGCGGTTCCACAGCGTGTCCTTGATGGTCTGCAGCAAGAGGTATTCGCATCCTGTCGGGTCGGCATCGTTCGGGATGCGGAAGGCCTTCCTTGATTCGTCAGAGATGGGCGGCAGCTCGTAGTGTCCGCTCTCTGTGAGCGTCTCTATCTGCATCCATCCCAGCGTTTCGCGTTCCCAGCAGGTCAGTTCGGTAGGGTAGTAGCCGTTCTGTACATACTCGCCGGCGTCCATCAGGTCCCAGTATTCCATGGACTGATTGCCCGCGTTGCGTGCCTCTGTGTCGGTGGGATAGATGTCGGGAAGCCCGAGACAGTGGGCAAACTCGTGGCAGGCCAGTCCGACGCCGTTGATGCGCTTGCCGTCGGAGAAAGCCCCCGGGTAGGCGTTGAGCTCGCTGTTGACGCTGTAGTGCAACACCATCGTGGTGCCGTAGGGCCCGCTCTCTGACAGTCCGGTCTTTGGCCAGATGCAGTCGGTAGAGTTTCCTGCCCAACTCTGAGCGTAGCCAGCGAAGACGATGTAGACGAGCTCGGCATAGCCGTCGTTGTCGCTGTCGTACTGTGAGAAGTCGACCCCTTGTTCGAAAGCCTTTTGGCATACATCGGGGAGGAACCGTTTGCGGAACAGCGTGTCCACGCGATTCTCCGAGTCTTGCCCGTAATAGTGGAGCGTCTCGTCGAGTGTCACCTTGGCGACGACCTCGAATTGCGGGTCGAACAGTCCGAAACTCATGTCGCGGTAGTACTTTGCGACGCTGCCGAAGTTGCGTCGAGCCGTGCCGTTGCCTATCTCGGTGTCAATCTTGTCGTAGTTGAAGTACTGGTGGAAAACGGGAATAGGGTCGTTGTCGATGAACTTCACATCGCTGAACTCAGCCAGGATGACTGGTATGCGCGGTTTTCCGAGGGGAGCGATGAGCGGTCGGCCGGCGTTGTATTCATCCACGAGCGGAGCCTTCCGTGGGCTTTGGCGTTGTGCGCTGTAGAATCGTTGGCGCTGCTGCATACTGGCCAGTCGCCGCTCTTCTGCTGTCCGGAGCGCTGCCTCGTGGGCTAACTGCGTGGTAGCCGTCAGTCTGCCGTCGGACTCGACACGGGCTACGAAGAAGTCGTTGCCACGATGACAGAGCAGCACGCCGTCGGTCGTGATGAAGTAGTGGCTATGCTCGTCGCCCCGTCCGATGACCGTCAGCACCGTTCCGTCGGACTGAACCACCCGTGCGGGCATAGGACTCAACTTGACGGTTGCCATTGAAGAAACAGCCGTCAGCATCATGACGAGCGAGAGGAGAAAATGTCTCATTCCT
>JAGBLC010000159.1 GCA_017635615.1 Prevotella sp. | reverse complement strand
GTTGAAGTGTACAGTAAAGGTGCAAATATACGAACTTTCTGCCAAACGGCCAAAGATTGCTCCGGAAAAGAGAGAAAAAGATTACTTTTCATGCAGATGATGAAAAAAAAACGAAACTTCTGTGTTGTTTAAGAAATTCTTTGTAAATTTGCACATTCTTTTAACCGGCTAACCGACAAAAAGTATGAGCAAGATAAGTATCCCACGCAACAATTATTGGCGCAACATGATGACACGTCTGGCCATCATCATCGTCTCTGTCATCCTCATCGTATGGGCGCTGCCTCGCGACAACGGGCCACAGCTACGCTACGACGTTTCGAAACCGTGGATGTACGGTTCGCTCATCGCCAAGTTCGACTTTCCTATCTATAAGACCGACGAAGCCCTCAAGGCCGAGGAAGACAGCATCATGAACACCTTCGAGCCGTACTACAACTACGACGCCGAGGTGGAGACGGAGCAAATAACGCGCTTCCGCGAGAAGTACGGCGACGGCATTCCCGGGCTGCCCAACAGCTACGTAAGCATCATCACCGACCGTCTGCATCGGCTCTATCAGGCAGGCATCATGGCGCCGGCAGAATATTCGGAAATCTTCAAAGACTCTACCAACATGGTGCGCGTCGTCAGCGGCAAGCGCGCCACGAATATCCAGATCAACTGCATCTACTCGACCATTGCTGCCTACGAGCAGCTCTTCATGGACGAACGTCTTGCGCCCCAACGGCAACAGCTGCAGCAATGCAACCTCAACGAGTATATCGTGCCCAACCTGATCTACGACAAAGAGCGCAGCGAGACGGAGAAGACCGACCTGCTCAGCTCCATTGCCATCGCCTCGGGCATGGTGCTCACGGGGCAGAAGATTATCGACCGCGGCGAGATAGTAGACGAACACTTGTACCGCGTGCTCAGCTCGTTCGAACGCGAGACGAAGCGACGCAGTGCCGCCTCCAACGAGATCTCGTCGACCATCGCCGGACAAGCCATCTTCGTGCTCATCTTCATAGCACTGTTCACCATCTACCTCGTCTTGTTCCGCACCGACTATTTCGAGCATCCGCGCTCGCTGCTGATGGTCTACTCGTTCATCACCGTCTTCCCCATCATCGTCTCGCTCATGGTGAGCCACAGCTTCTTCAGCGTCTACATACTGCCCTTGGCCATCGCGCCCATCTTCATACGCGTCTTCCTCGACTCCAGAACGGCCTTCGTGGCCCACGTGGTCATGGTGATGATTTGCGCCGCCGCCGTGAAATACCAGTATGAGTTTATCATCATCCAGCTCGTGGCCGGCATGGTGGCCATCTACTCGCTGCGCGAGCTGTCCAACCGTGCCCAGCTGTTCAAGGCCGCCCTGCTCGTCACCATCATGTCGTGTGCCGTCTATTTTGCCATGCAGCTGATGCAAGACAACAGCATCATGACCATGGACCACTCGATGTACAAATACCTGGCCGTCAACGGTGTGCTCCTGCTCTTTGCCTACCCCCTGATGTGGGGTGTCGAGAAGATGTTCGGCTTCACCTCCGATGTAACACTCATCGAACTGTCGAACACTTCGAAAGACCTGATGCGCAAGCTGTCGGAAGAAGCTCCCGGAACCTTCCAGCACTCTATCATGGTGAGCAACCTTGCTGCTGCCATCGCCAACCGCATCGGAGCCAACTCGCAGCTGGTGCGTACTGGCGCGCTCTATCACGACATCGGAAAGATGCAGAACCCCGTCTTCTTCACCGAGAACCAGGCTGGCGTCAATCCCTTGGAGAAGATGACGCGCATCGAAGCGGCACAGATCATCATCAGCCACGTCAACGAGGGTATCAAACTGGCAGAGCGCCACAACCTGCCCACCGAGATCAAGGACTTCATCCTGACGCACCACGGCTACGGTCTGGCCAAATACTTCTATATCAGCTATAAAAACGAGCATCCCAACGAAGAAGTAGACGAAGACCTCTTCCGCTATCCCGGACCCAACCCCTTCACACGCGAGCAGGCCATCCTCATGATGAGCGATGCCGTGGAGGCTGCCTCGCGCTCGCTCACCGAGTATACCGAGGAGAGCATCAGCACGCTGGTGAACAAGATTATCGACACACAGGTGAACGACGGCTACTTCCGCGACTGCCCCATCACTTTCCGCGACATCAAGCTGGCCAAGCAGGTACTCATCGAACGCCTCAAAGGCATCTACCACACCCGCATCAGCTACCCTTCGCTCAAGAGCTAAAAATCAGTCAATCATACTCTCTTCAGTGTTATAATTCTTGCACAAAAGTACATAGTTTGTGCAAGAATTAACTTCTTTTGCATTAACAATTCATAAACGTTGTGTGCGTTTTCAGGAATTAATGAACAATCTAATTACCTTTGCAGCCAAAATTTTCAACCTGTTTTCAGATTTATGAAGAAACTTTTCACAATTACACTCGTTTCGTGTGCTGCAACACTTGTGCAGCCCGCACAGGCAGGAGGCATCCTGACCAACACAAACCAGAACATTGCTTTCAACCGGATGATGTCACGCGACGCCGCCATCGGCATCGACGGTGTCTACACCAATCCCGCCGGTGTGGCCTTTATGGACGATGGGTGGCATCTCTCGCTGAACTGGCAGTATGCCCACCAGACGCGCACCATCTTGACAACCAACCCCGACTTCGTTCACGGTATGGAGAATGACGGACGCGCCATCAAGAAGTTCAAAGGCAACGCCGACGCTCCCATCATCCCCTCTATCCAGGCTGCCTATAATAAAGGTAAGTGGAGCCTGCAAGCTGGCTTCGCCGTCACCGGCGGTGGTGGCAAATGTACCTTCTCCGACGGCATCGGATCGTTCGAGAGTGCCGTGGCAGCCATTGCCAACCAGCTGCAGCCATTAGGCGCAACGGGCTATGGCCTGGAGGGCTATATGCGCGGACGGCAGTTCTACTTCGGCTTCACCCTCGGTGCCGCCTACAAAGTGACCGACAACCTCTCCGTCTATGGCGGTGCACGCCTGCTCTATGGCACAGCGTCGTATAAGGCACGGCTCAACAACATCGTGGTGAAGACAGCCAATTGTGAGGTTCCCTTCGGAACATTCCTCGATGAAGCCAATGGCAAGATTACCGGTGGCATAGCACAGTATACGGCAGGCATCAGCCAGCTCGAAGCCGGTATCGCGCAGTATGAGGCTGAAGGTGCTCCCGTGCCAGAGGAGATGTCGACGAAGCTTGCAGAGGCTCGTACAGCCCTGGCACAACTACAGGGCACACAGGCCAAGCTGCAGACGCTGGAGACCTACCGCGAAGGCGTCAACCTGATGTCCGACCAGTCGGGATGGGGTATAGCTCCCATCATCGGCGTCGACTATAAGGTGGGCGACTTCAACTTCGCTGCCAAATACGAGTTCAAGACCCGCATGCGCATGAAGAACTCTTCCACCGTGAAGGAGGCCCATGCCATCGATGCCGTCAACAAGTTCCGCGACGACTCGTCGGTGCCAGAAGATCAGCCTGCCCTGTTCACGGTAGGTGCACAGTGGTCGGTGCTGCCCAGCGTGCGCGTGAACGCCGGCTATCACCTCTTCTTCGACAAGTCGGCCCACTGGTACAAGCACGAAGAGAAGAAGCTCGACGGCAACACCTGGGAGTGGAATGCCGGTGCCGAATGGGACATCACCGACAAGCTCACCGTCAGCGGCGGTTTCCAGAAGACCAACTACGGACTGTCCGACGAGTATATGAACGACATGTCGTTCGTCATGAGCAGCTACACCTTCGGCTTCGGTGTGGGCTATCAGGTTTCGAAGAAGGTGCGCCTCAATGCTGCCTACTTCCAGACCAACTACGACACCTACCACCAGCAGGTGACGCCCACCGCCATGAACGGCACGACAAACAACGACTACACGCGCACCAACAACGTCTTCGGACTGGGTTGCGACATCAACTTCTAACGCGCAGAAGTTTGCACGTCATACACCCCAACACCTCACCAAAAAGCCCGAAAAGCCTTTGCTACAGCGGGTTTCGGATGGTGAGGTGTTTTTCTGTCACCTCACCAAACATCTCACCAAACACCTCACCATTTGGGTAAGGCAGCCCACTCCCAGCCTCCCCAAAGGGGTGGAATCCCAAGTGGCAGGCTCCCGTAGGGGCGGAACAGCGTTTCCGCCCGCAACCAACAGCGCATAGGTAGTGCATAAGTGGCAGGTGTCACGCTGGGAAGCGTGACCTCCTACATTAGCGCCATTGTAGGGGCGGAACAGCGTTTCCGCCCGCAACAGCGCATAAGAACCACTCGTAGGAGGCGACGTTTCCTAACGTCGCAACAGCGCATAGGGTGCAATGGATGGTGTGGGTTCTGGTGGGGTGTATGGTGAGGTGACAGAGCAACACCTCACCATCAGAAAGGCCGACAAACAGAGGGTTTCGCACCGATTTGGTGAGGTGTTGACCCTTTTCTCGACGAAACCATTCTCTGTGGACGGCGTACCGCTCTCAGAGATAGCCAGCAATGTTGTCGCAGATGGCTTCTGACCTTGTCAGAGATGGCTCCTGACCTTGTCAGAGATGGCTTCTGACCTTGCCAGAGATGGCTTCTGACCTTGTCGCAGATGGCTCCTGAGTCGGTCAGAGACTATTCCTGGCAAGGGAGAAAAGGAAACCAACAATTCAATCAATAATAAACTCATTCAACTTTCGCTTTAATTTTGCAGCAAGTAGCGATAGCCATAATTAGTAACGGCCTGAAAGGCCAGAAAGCAAACAGCCCAGGGCATCGCCCTTGGGTGAGCGCAAAGAGGTGGTCGTGTTGTCCGCCCTGTAAAGGCAAAAGCAGGATTTAAGGGTAAGCTTATGCCCCTGCAGGACAAACAAACAACGGATTTCACGG
>JAGBLC010000158.1 GCA_017635615.1 Prevotella sp. | reverse complement strand
GCAGCGATCTGGTGTTCGACTACGACGAGGAAACCCGCACGTTTACCACTTCGCAGACCCTCATGCTGACCACCTCGCTGAACGCCAACGACGGTCGTGGCGAAATATTCCACAGCCCGAAGCTGCGCCCCTATGAGGAGCATGCCGGCACACCTTCCGACCCGTCGGTGATAGCCTTCGTGGAGTATGCCGGCGGCGCTCTGAACGTGGCGATGTTCGTGGTGCCGCTGGTCGACACAGAGGGTCGCTTCATGGATCCTGAAAAGTTGTCGTATCGCCTCTTCGTGGACGACGACGAGCCCTACATCTTGTATCCCGACGAGTATGAAGCGCTCACGGAGCCGATGGAGGAGATTCCCTATCTCTACTCCGACCGCAAGGGTACCATCATCGAGAAAGCCTACGGACTCTACGTCTATCAGACTGGCTTCGACCGCTTCGGCATTCAGAGCATCTATCGCGGTGGCGGCGAGGAGCACATGTCGAACATCTGCTATTGGAACTTCAACGAGCCTGACCACGTAGACGGCATTGCTAACGTTCAGGATGCAAAGCCGGTAGCCAGTTACGACATGACGGGCCGTCAGGTGGAACAGGTCAGGAAAGGCTTCGCTATCACTCGCATGAGCGATGGCCGTGTAGTGAAAACGATTAGAAAGTAATCAGAACTGCGGTTTTCCTAAATAAAAATGCGTGAGGACGGAGCAATGTTCCCGACCTCACGCTTTATTTTTTATGTACTTTACCGCCGTTTTATCATGAAGACTTTATCGCCGTTTTATCATGAAGAATCCCAGGCGGTGGGTGATGCCTTTCCGATTGAGCGATCGCAACTGATAGAATCCTTCGGGCATCTGGCTCACGTCGAGGTGCGACCCAATATACGGACGGGTGGCGATGAGCCTTCCCTGCATGGTCTCGATGGCCACCACCTTCGCGTCGAGCGTGGAAGGCTTTTGCGGTAGTTCCAGCCTCCTGCCGTCGCAAGGCAAGAGTCCTGCTGCTACGGCATTTCCTTCATCGCGATACTCGTCCTTTTCCACGCTCTGCAAGGGCTTGCTCTCGTTGCCGTAACGGTCGACAGCGGTCACGGCGTAGAAGTAGTCGCCTTTCGGCTTGAGCGTTATGTGCTTGTCGGCGACCCTCGTGGCAACGATGTTGCGGGCATCGTTCACGTCAACCGGCCATGTGCGGCTGGCGTATATATTATATAATAGGTTTTCGGCATCGTTGCTCTGCCAAATCAGGTCGACCACACCATTCGAATACTTTGTTTGCCGGAATGCCTTGGGCGCATCGGGTAGAGCAGACGAGAGCCACGTCATAGGCGGAACCAAGGCTGGCGTCTGGTTGAAGCGTTGCGCAAAGCGATAGATGCCTTTCTCGTTGTCTGTCAGGAATTTACTGCGGAAGTGCGTGTGGCCCAGCCCCAGGTTGCGCAGCACGTTCATCTCCTGCGAAACCGTCACGAGCGGCCAGTTGCCTTCGTGCCGGGAAAGCATGTAGGTGGCCAGACCTGGAGCCACAATCTTGCCGTATGAGCGCTCCTGCCAGTCGATGGCGAAGGGATAGAAGTGGTTGTCGCGGAAGTACATCATGGGGAAGAGGGCATCCATCACGCCCGTGCGCAACCATTCCTGTGCATCCTGGCAGACCACCGTTCGGGCATTCCACCCACGCGACGAATAACGGCTCAGGTCGTCGGACTTGCCGATAGGCGAGCAACTCATCATCACCCAGGGCTTCAGTCGCTTCACCCGCTGGCTGATAGCCGTAGCGATGGCGGTGATGTTGCGTCGGCCTTGCGAGCGCGACACCTTTATCTTCCACGTTTCCGGATAGCGGATGTAGTCGAGGTGGATGCCGTCGACATCGTAGTTGCGCACGATTTCCTCGCAGATGTCGGCGAGATACGTGCCCGTCTGCATGTTCTCAGGGTCCATGTAGCCATCGGGGCCAATCTTCTTGATGAGTCTCGGATAGCGCTTGCGAAGCTGCGTGCAACCGGCCGACGTCCATTTGCCCACGGGAATCGTCACCACCCACGCATGTAGCTGCATGCCGCGCTTGTGGCACTCGTCAATGGCGAACTTCAGCGCATCGTAGCCCGGACTCTTCCCGGGATTGCCGCTCAGGCAGCCGTCCCACGGCTCCATAGCCGAAGGATAGATGGTGGTGGCACGCACGCGGGTCTGAAGGAGCACCACGTTTGTGCCGACAGCCTTCAGCTGGTCGAGAATGGTGGTGAGTTCCCGTTGCTGCCGTTCTATGGACGAAGCAGAGCCGTTGGCGTAGGAGTGAGGCCAGTCGATGCCGCCGATAGTGGTGAGCCATACTGCGCGCACTTCGTACTTCGGCGAGGGAGCAAAAAGACAGTCAGAGGGATATTGCTCTTGAAAAGTTGGCGAGGTCGTCTGAGCATTGGCTGTCGTTGGGTATAAGGCGAAGACAAGACATGCAGCCAAAGCATTTCTCCCCACCGTTTTTATGAATCTATATATGCTATTTGTCATGTTATTTCCGTTTTCAATGTGCAAAGTTACGAAAAAGTTTCTTAACTTCCCAATTTTTTGTTACCTTTGCACATTATATCGTAAAACCTAAAGTAAAACGGTAAGATGATTTCATTCGTTATTTCACTGGTAGCCCTCGTGTTAGGGTATTTCCTTTATGGAAAGTTTGTTGAAAAAGTGTTCGGCCCCGACGACCGCCCCACGCCAGCCGTTGCTAAGGCCGACGGCGTAGACTACATCGTGTTGCCGACGTGGAAGGTCTTCATGATTCAGTTTCTGAACATTGCCGGCACAGGGCCTATCTTCGGTGCTATCATGGGTGCCAAGTTTGGCCCGGTGGCCTATTTGTGGATAGTCTTCGGCTGCATCTTTGCAGGAGCAGTCCACGACTATATGTGCGGTATGCTGTCAATTCGTAATGGTGGAGCCAACCTTCCCGACCTTGTCGGTGACTATCTTGGTGGCAAGACGCAAAAGGTGATGCTCGTGTTCTCCGTCCTGCTGCTCATGATGGTGGGCACGGTGTTTGTCTTTAGTCCTGCTGAAATCCTTACTCAGCTTTGGGAGCCTAAGGCCATCAGCAACCTGTTGGGACACAATGCTTTCTGGGTGACTATCATCTTCCTCTACTACATTCTGGCCACGATGCTGCCCGTCGACAAAATCATTGGCCGCATCTATCCACTCTTTGCTTTCTCGCTGATGTTCATGGCCGTAGCCCTCATGGTGGTGCTCTTTGTGAAGATGCCCATCCTGCCTGAGGTTTGGGACGGACTTGGCAATCGCGGTGCCGATACGCTGGGCTTCACAGATCCCGTCTTCCCCTGCCTCTTCATCACCATCGCCTGCGGAGCCATCAGCGGCTTCCACGCCACGCAGAGTCCGCTCATGGCCCGTTGCGTGAAGAGCGAGCGTATGGCCCGACCGGTGTTCTACGGAGCGATGATAACCGAAGGCATCGTTGCCCTCATCTGGGCTACCGTTGCCATGTACTTCTTCTACAACCAGCCCACTCCCGGCTTCGAGCTCATGGAGGCTGCACAGGCCACAGGCGCCCACACGTCGGCACCCAGCGTGGTGAACATCGTGTGCAATTCTTGGCTGGGCATCTTTGGTGGTATCCTGGCCCTGCTGGGTGTTGTGGCTGCTCCCATCACCAGTGGCGACACAGCCTTCCGTAGTGCCCGACTCATCATTGCCGACTTCCTGCATTTCGAACAGCACTCCATCCGCCGCCGCCTGATAGTGTGTATCCCGATGTTTGCCGCTGCTATTGCCCTGCTCATGTGGCAGATGGCCGATGCCGACGGCTTCCAGAAGATTTGGAGTTGGTTTGGCTGGTCCAACCAGACACTCTCTGTGTTCACGCTCTGGACAGCCACCGTCTACCTCGTGCAAGAGAAGAAACCTTTCTGGATGACACTCATTCCCGCCCTCTTCATGACCATCGTCTGTTCCACGTTCCTGCTCATCTCGAAGCAGGCCTTCGGACTGCCGCCGGTTGTCTCCTACACGGGCAGCGTTGTCGTGCTTGTCATAGCCGTTGCGTGGTTCTTCACGTGGCTGAGAAAGAATAAAGCTTAATAAATATCGTGGAACAGCAATATCCGTCGACACTCCTCGAAAAGGCCGTGCAGGAGTTTTCAAAACTGCCTGGCATCGGCCGCAAGACGGCCTTGCGCCTGTCGCTCTTCCTGTTGCGGCAAGACACCGATAGCGTCGATGCTTTCGGCGAGGCTATGGTCAGGCTGAAGCATGACGTGCGCTATTGCTCCGTCTGCCACAACATCAGCGATACCGACGTTTGCCCCATCTGTGCCGACCATCGCCGCGACGGCTCCCTCATCTGTGTCGTCGAAAACATTCAAGACGTAATGGCAGTCGAGAACACGCAGCAGTTCAATGGACTCTACCACGTTCTGGGCGGCATCATCTCACCGATGGATGGCATTGGTCCAAGCGACATCGAGATCGACTCGCTGGTCAGCAGGGTCGAGAAGGGTGGAGTCAGCGAAGTCATTCTGGCTCTCAGCTCCACGATGGAGGGCGACACAACCAATTTCTATATCTCCCGCCGCCTGGCCCACACGGGTGTGAAGCTTAGCGTCATTGCCCGGGGCATCAGCGTCGGCGACGAACTGGAATATACCGATGAGGTGACGCTT
>JAGBLC010000157.1 GCA_017635615.1 Prevotella sp. | reverse complement strand
GCGCGCAAGTCGGACAATCCCAGCATCACACGCGATGTCAGTGGCGAGGGTGTGCAGCAAGGACTGCTGAAACTGCTCGAGGGAACCGTTGTCAACGTACCGCCAAAGGGTGGACGCAAACATCCTGACCAGGACTATATCCATGTAGACACTCGCAACATCCTCTTCATCTGCGGTGGAGCCTTCGACGGCATCGAGCGTAAGATAGCGCAGCGACTGAACACCTACGTGGTGGGTTACAACAGCGTACAGAACGTACGTCGCATCGACAAAGAAAACCTCATGCGCTACATCCAGCCGCAGGATCTGAAGTCGTTCGGGCTCATCCCGGAGATTATCGGCCGCCTGCCCGTGCTGACCTACCTCAACCCGCTCGACAGAGAGGCGCTGCGGCGCATCCTCGTGGAACCGAAGAACAGCATCGTCAAGCAATACGAGAAGCTCTTCGAGATGGACGGCATCAAGCTGACCTTCCCCGACGAGACGCTCGACTTCCTCGTAGACAAGGCTGTCGAATACAAGCTCGGTGCGCGCGGCCTGCGCTCCATCGTGGAGAGCGTGATGATGGACGCCATGTACGAGGTGCCATCGACAAGAAAGAAGACATTCACCGTGACGCTCGACTACGCCAAGCAGCAACTCGAGCGCACGCAGCAACTGCAGCAGAGCGCATAAGCCCCTCATACTGCCGGGCATTGCGCTGGCTGCCTTACCCTATAAAAATGTAAAGGAGGAACTGCTTTTTATGACAGAAAAATTAGATCTATCAAAGAAACTGAAGGAATATTTCGGGTTTAACCAGTTCAAAGGCGACCAGGAAGCCATCATCCGCAACGTGCTGGCCGGCAACGACACCTTCGTGCTCATGCCGACAGGCGGCGGCAAGTCGCTGTGCTACCAGCTGCCTTCGCTCTTGATGGAGGGAACGGCCATCGTCATCTCGCCCCTCATCGCGCTGATGAAGAACCAGGTGGACGTCATCAACGGCATCAGCGAGCACGACGGCCTGGCCCACTATCTGAACTCATCGCTCAACAAGGCGGCCATCGACCAAGTGAAGGCCGACATCGTGAGCGGAAAGACAAAGCTGCTCTATGTGGCTCCCGAATCGCTGACGAAGGAGGAATATGTAGAGTTTCTGAAAGGCTGCAAGATATCGTTCTATGCCGTCGACGAGGCGCACTGTATCTCGGAATGGGGACACGACTTCCGCCCGGAATACCGCCGCATACGCCCCATCGTCAATGAGATAGGCACGGCACCCATCATCGCCCTCACCGCCACCGCCACCGACAAGGTGCGCACCGACATCATGAAGAGCCTCGGCATCGTCGGGGCCAAGGAGTTCAAGAGCTCGTTCAACCGCCCGAACCTCTACTACGAAGTGCGCCCGAAGACCAGCGACATCGACAAGCAGATTGTCAAGTTCATCATGCAGAACAGCGGCAAGAGCGGCATCATCTACTGCCTGAGCCGTAAGAAGGTGGAAGAGCTGGCTGCCGTCTTGTGTGCCAACAACATCAAGGCCGCTCCCTATCACGCCGGACTGGACAGTGCCACTCGCTCGCAGACGCAGGACGACTTCCTCATGGAGCGCATCGACGTCATCGTGGCCACCATCGCCTTCGGCATGGGCATCGACAAGCCCGACGTGCGCTTCGTCATCCACTACGACATCCCGAAGAGCCTGGAGGGCTACTATCAGGAGACGGGACGTGCCGGACGCGACGGCGGCGAGGGAAAGTGCATCGCCTTCTATTCGTATAAAGACCTGAAGAAGCTGGAGAAGTTTATGGAAGGCAAGCCTGTCGCCGAGCAAGACATCGGCCGCCAGCTGCTCCAAGAGACGGCTGCCTACGCCGAGTCGTCGGTGTGCCGCCGCAAGATGCTGCTCCACTATTTCGGCGAAACCTATCCCGAAGACAACTGCGGCTCGTGCGACAACTGCCTGCATCCGAAGACGAAGATTGAAGGGCAGAAGGCTCTCGAGATTGTCCTGCAGGCCATCCAGACCATCAAGGAGGACTTCCGCACCGACTATGTCATCGACTTCGTCACCGGCCGTCCCACCGACGACATCGTCGCCCACAAGCACGACCAGCTCGAAGAGTTCGGTGCCGGCGAGGACGAAGACCCCAAACTGTGGAACCCCGTCATCCGACAGGCACTCATTGCCGGTTTCCTTCGCAAGGATGTGGAAAACTACGGACTGCTCAAACTGACGGCAGCCGGCAAGCGCTACATGAAGAACCCCACATCGTTCATGATTGTCGAAGACAACGAGTTCAACGAGGACGAAGAAGAAGAAGGTGGCGAAGGCCACGGCAGCGCCCTCGACCCGGCGCTCTACAAGATGCTTGTACAGCTGCGCACCTCGACGGCCAACCGGCTGAACCTGCCCCCCTACGTCATCTTCATGGACAGCTCGCTCGAACAGATGGCTACGATGTACCCCGTGACGCTCGAAGAACTGCAGAACGTACAGGGTGTCGGTGCCGGCAAGGCAAAGAAGTTCGGCCGTGAGTTTGTCGAACTGATCAAGCAGTATTGCGACGAGAACGAGATAGAGCGTCCAGAAGACCTGCGCGTGCGCACCGTGGCCAAGAAGTCGGTCCTCAAGGTGAAGATCATCCAGAGCATCGACCGCCAGGTGGCCCTCGACGACATCGCCAAGGCGCAGGGACTGGAGTTCGAACAGCTCCTCGACAAGGTGGAGGCCATCGTCTACAGCGGGACGAAGCTCAACATCGACTACTTCCTCGAGGACATCATGGACGACGACCACATCGACGACATCTACGACTATTTCCGCGAGAGCGACACCGACAGCCTCGACGAGGCAATGGACGAGCTCGGCGAATACTATTCGGAAGACGAGGTACGCCTGGTGCGCATCAAGTTCTTCTCCGAACAGGCCAACTGAAGACAGCCTGAAAGAGACAGGCCAGCCCCATACAGAAAGTGCCCGCAGCTTTTTCGCTGCGGGCACTTTCGTTTGTATCGTCGTCGTCCGTCGGTTAGTAACCGAAAATCTCTTCGGTCGTGACGCGGCGAATGGGGCCTATCTTACCGAGCGACTCCATGTCGAGCTCCTTCTCATCGCCGAGGATGATGTAGCGATAGGGCTTGCGCGCCATGTTCTGCTGCTCGAAGCGCACGATGTCTTGCAGCGTGAGCGTGGGGATGGCATTGTAGATGTTGCGGTTGATGTCGTAGTCGATGCCAAGCTGCTGGCACTGAATCCACTTGTTGATCAGACCGAACTTCGTGGTGCGCTGGGTGGCCAGACGCTTGGTCAGCGCGTCCTTGGCAATCTTGAAGGCTGTCTCGCTCTGCGGGATGGTGTCGAGGATGACGTGGAACTGGCGCACGCAGTCCATCATCTTGTCGTTCTGGGTGATGATATGCGTGAAGAAATATTCCGGTTCGTTCTTACGGCTGGGCTCTACATAGGCAGCAAAGGCGTTGTAGGCCAGGCCGCGAGCCTCGCGCAGTTCCTGGAAGACGATGGTGTTCATGCCGCCGCCGTAGTATTCGTTGAACAGGGCGTTGACGGGAGCTTCCTCGGCATGCCAGGGGCGCAGTTCGTTGTGATACATGCGCATATAGATATTCTTGGCCTCGTAGGGAGCGATGAGAATCTCGTTCTGCGGCGTCTCGGACATCGTATAGTGGCGACCTTCGGGAGCCGGAAGGAACTTCTTGCCCGTCTTGTGGGCCTTCGTGACAGCGGCTGTCAGCTCGTTCATCGACATCGGTCCATAATATAATAAGGTATGCTCATAGCGGGAGAGGTTCTTCAGCAGGTCGAGCAGCTCTTGCGGGTTGGTCTGCTTCATCTCGTCGATGGAAAGCATGTTGCGGTAGGGGTTATACTTTCCGTAGATGCCATACTGCACAAGGAACTGGAAGTTGGACTGCTGGTTGAGCTTCTGGTCGGCACGACTCTTCTCTTCCAGCTGTATATACTGGTTCCATGCTTCCTGGTCGACCTTGGCGTTCTGGAGCAGGTTCTCCAAGAGAGCCAGAGCCTGGGGCATGTTCTCGCTCAGTCCGTTGAGCGTAACGTTGATGTTGCGTGCACCGCAAGAGATGTTGTAGTTGCAGGCCAGCTTGTAGAACTGCTGCTTGATCTGTTCGTTCGAGAGCTTGTCGGTGCCGAGATAGTCGAGATACTGACCGGCATAGGCATACTTCAGGTTGCTCTCCTCGCCGAAGTCGTAGCGGAAGGCGAGGGTGAAGCGTCCGTTCTCTGTGTTCTGCACGTAGATGACGGGGATGTTCTTCTTCGTCTTGCCGAAGGTAAGGTCTTCCGCGAAGTTGACGAAGCGCGGCTGGATGGGCTCCACGGGTGTGTTCTGGATGTCCTTGACATACTGCGAAACGAGGTCGCGGTTGGTGGGGATAGGCGTGATGGCGGGCTTGTCGATCTTCTTGAGCGACTTGTCCTCACCCTGACGCTTGTAGACAGCCACATAGTTGTCGGCGCGCAGATGACGGCGCACAAAGTCCATGATCTGCTGCTTCGTCATGCCCGAGATACGGTCGAGACGTCCCACCTGCTGTTCCCAAGGAATCTCGTTGATGAAGGTGTTGACGAACAGTCGGGCACGTGCCTGGTTGCTTTCGAGCGAGTTGTAGTACGCCAGCTTGGCGTTGTTGATGACCGAGGGGAGCAGGTCGTCGGAGAAGTTACCGTTGGCCAGGTTGTTCAGCTCGCCGAGGAGCAGCTCCTTCACCTCGTCGAGGGTCTGTCCTTCCTTCGGTGTTCCGCCCATGATAAAGGCCGAATAGTCGCGCAGGGCCTCGCTGCCAGCCCATGCTCCGAGCATCTTCATCTGCTGGTTGATGTTCAGGTCGATGAGTCCGGCTGTGCCGTTGCTGAGCATCTCGCCGATGACATCGAGGGTGTCCACCTGGAGAGAGTTGCCGCGATCGAAGCGCCAACCCATCCACAGCGTCTCTGCTTCCAGTCCCATGACGGTGGTGTCGCGGGGAGCGGTGAAGGGCTTCATGGCCGGGAATTCCGGCTGACGTACGTCGGCACCGGGTTTCCAAGCACCAAACTCACGGTCGATGATGGCGATGGTCTTGTCGAAATCGAGGTCGCCGGCCATGCAGATGGCCACGTTGTTGGGGCGATACCAGTGGTTGAAGTACTGCTTGATATTGGTAATCGACGGATTCTTCAGGTGCTCCTGCGTACCGATAGTGGTCTGCGTGCCATAGGGGTGTGTGGGGAACAGCATGGCGCTGATGCCCTCCCAGAGCTTGCGCGAGTCCTGAGCGATACCGATGTTGTACTCCTCGTAGACAGCCTCCAGCTCGGTGTGGAATCCGCGGATGACCATGTTCTGGAAACGGTCGGCCTGGATCTTGGCCCAGTTGGAGATTTCGTTCGAGGGGATGTTCTCCACATAGCACGTCACTTCGTTCGACGTGTAGGCATTCGTCCCCTCTGCTCCGATGGCCGACATCAGCTTGTCGTATTCGTTGGGGATGAAATACTTGGCTGCAAGCTGGCTGACGGAGTCGATCTCATGGTACTTCTGCCGACGCAGTTCGGGGTCGGTGATGAGGCGATACTCCTCGTAGCGAGCCTGGATATCGTCCAGCAGCGGGGCTTCGGCCTTGGGGTCGG
>JAGBLC010000011.1 GCA_017635615.1 Prevotella sp. | reverse complement strand
GTCTTCCTCTCTCTGGCAGGCATCTCCACGGCAGCCGTCGCAGGATGGTTTGCCTACAACCGCAACAGACTGCAGATAGAAGACAAGGAATACGTCACAGCACTCGTCGTCAAGAAAGAGGTCATGGGCGACGCATCCACAACCGACCGCCCAGCGGGTGGCTACAACCAGCAACTCACCGCCAAGGAGAAGGAGAAGAAGCCTTCGTTCCTTTTCCAAAAGAAATGGCTGGGGGTGGCTTTCTGGATTGGCATCCTGTGCATCTACGGCTCCTGCTCGTATGGCTTAGGACAGATAGAAACAGAAAACGAAGTGCAGGCCACCGTATGGAATGCCGACAACATCCCTCTACCCCACCTCACCGACGGCATGCAGTATGTCTCCAATCCCGACACGCTCCTCTCGCAGGCTGCCGTTGACAGCATCAACATCATCTGCCAACAGCTCGACCGACGTCTCGGCGTAGAGTCGGCTGTCATCATCGTACGCCATGTGGAGAACGAGGATGCCTTCCGCGTAGCCTTAGACATCGGCAACAAATACGGAGTAGGAAAGAAAGAGACCGACCGCGGACTGGTCGTTGTCGTTGCTTACGACGACCGCCGCTACTTCATCGCCCCTGGACGAGGACTGGAAGCCGACCTGACGGATGCCGAATGCAACCATCTCGCCGTCGACTATCTGAAACCCTATATGCGTGCCAACGACCCGGACAACGCCATGAAGAAGCTGATGGGCGCCACACTTATGTTGCTCGAAGGCAAGGAAATGCCTGATGTCGACGATGATCCCGAAAGCCTTCCCGCACCCGACGACCCTGAAGGCGATTTGCTTCTCTGGGTGATGGCGTTGCTCTTCGGATGGATAGGCTTCTTCTACATCCTCAACGGCGAATACCAATGGGCCAATACTGCCAGCGGTACAGGCTATACTGGCTATGGCCGCGACCGTTCGCGGACGGGTTCTTCTTGGGGATCGGGATGGGGAGGTTTTGGAGGAGGCTTCAGCGGAGGCGGAGGCTCCTTCGGTGGCGGCTATGGAGGCGGCTCCTTCGGTGGTGGCGGTGCCGGAGGCGGCTGGTAGTCGTTGAAAAGCAGAAAACAAGAAACTCAAGTAAGAATCAGAATACAAGTGCCATGACGATGTCATGCACCATTCACATCATCAATCGTTTATGAAACCAAAGAAAATCGTACTGATAAGCTTTCTCGCTGCGTGTTTGCTGACAGGCTGTCGCGAGAAGCAACCCACTAACGTGATTATCGCGCCGAAACCTGTTGCCGAAAAGCCGCAGGGACCGCAGCGCATGGAAGAAACCAACCAGAAAGCCACCGTTGCCTGGATTGGGAAGAACTATACGATAGAGGTGAAACGAGCACCGGCCGACAGTCTTCCAAAGGTGAAAGACGAATCGGGCAAGGTCTACTACGACAATCTTATCCGAGTGAGAGTGACACGCGAGGATGGCTCGGAATTCTTCAATCGCGTGTTCTCGAAGCGCAGCTTCAACGACTGTCTTGACGACAACTCACGCCAGAACGGGGCTCTCTTAGGCATTGTCTTCGTCGAGGCTCAAGGCGACAACCTGGTGTTCGGAGCCAGCGTAGGCTCGCCCGATGCCCTGAGCGACGAATACATCCCGATGGTACTCACCATCACACGCATGGGCGATGTGGCCATCAGGAAAGACACCGAGCTCGACTCTGCGCGCCATGATGGTTCGGCTGACGAGGAGGGTGTCTGAACGTCAACAAAAGAGGGAGGCTGTGTCTGGAACCTAATAAAGATGTCCCAACAGCAAGTAATGAGAGCTTTTTGTTAATCTACGCCCTCACAAGCTTGGTGTAGCTCTCTTCAAAGTCGCGCGGATGTTTGCCCAGGAAGATGGCGTTGAGCAGGCAGTTGGCAGCCAACTCTTCGTCGGTAAGGTCGACAAACTTATCGCGCACCACATTCATGCCTAACAGCACATCCCACGTCGTGCGGAACGTCTGGTCGTTGGCACCGAAGAAATGACTCTTCGACGAGGGGTCTTCCATCAGCGTGTAGCGGATGTTCTTCTTCGAAAGCGTCGGCCGCATGCCGACCAGCAAGTCGTAGGCCAAGCGGAAGTCGCGCTTATGACGTTTGGCATTAGGGTACATGACGGCCACGGCGGGAAAGATTTCGTCAAACTCGTAGGCTTGGAGCAGTTCTTTCAGTTTCATTCTATTATGCTTTATTTCAGGGTGAGCTCCACTGGACAATGGTCGGAGCCCATGATTTCGGTGTGAATCTTGGCATCGTCGAGCCGGTCTTGCAGACGGTCGGACACCACGAAATAGTCGATACGCCAACCGGCATTCTTCTCTCTGGCTCGGAAGCGGTAGCTCCACCACGAATAGATGTCGGTCTGGTCGGGATAGAAGAAGCGGAATGTATCGGTAAAGCCATTCTCCAAGAGTGTCGTGAACTTTCCCCGCTCCTCGTCGGTAAAGCCGGCATTGCGACGGTTGGTCTTCGGATTCTTCAGGTCAATCTCCCGGTGAGCCACATTCAGGTCGCCGCAGAAGACAACGGGCTTCTTCTGGTCGAGACGCTTCAGATAAGCGAGGAAGTCGTCTTCCCACTTCATGCGGTAGTCCAGTCGGCGGAGTCCGTCCTGCGAGTTGGGCGTATATACCGTGACGAGGAAGAAGTCGTCCATCTCCAAGGTGATGACCCTCCCCTCGTGGTCGTGCTCGTCTATATCAATGCCATAGCTGACGCTGAGCGGCTGATGGCGTGTGAAGACAGCCGTTCCGCTATAGCCTTTCTTGTCGGCATAGTTCCAGAACGACTGATATCCCTCGAACTGCAGGTCGAGCTGCCCGGCCTGCATCTTCGTCTCCTGCAGGCAGAAGAAGTCGGCATCAAGCATTTTGAACACGTCGCTGAAGCCTTTCCCTTCACAGGCTCGTAGCCCGTTGACATTCCAACTGATGAATTTCAACATATTTTCTGTCTGTTCTTATATTATACCTCGCTCATGTAATACTAAAAGACGAGGCAGGTCGTTCGGCCCGCCCCGTCGAGTACCATTATGAAAAAATGCTAAAACTTAGCCATCTTAATGGCAACGACAGCGCATTCTTCGCCTTTGTTGCCGTATTTGCCGCCGCTACGATCCTTGGCCTGCTGCAGGTCGTTGGTGGTGAGCAACCCGTAGACGACGGGTATCTGGCTGGTGGCGTTAAGCTGGCTGATACCTTGCGTCACGCCTTGGCAGATATAGTCGAAATGGGGAGTCTCTCCGCGGATGACAGAGCCGAGGATGATAACAGCGTCATAGCCGTCGTTGAGCGTCATCTGATGGGCTCCATAGATAAGCTCAAAACTGCCGGGCACGCTTTTTACGTGGATATTCTCAGGCAGTGCACCATGCTTCTCGAGCGTTGAGACGGCTCCATCGAGCAAAGCTCCTGTTATCTCACTGTTCCATTCAGAAACCACGATGCCGAAGCACATATTGCTGGCATCGGGTATCTGTTCGGTTTTATCTTTCGTCAGATGATGAAGTGCAGTAGACATTATTTCACCGTGAGACGTTCGATATACTTGTCAATCTCCTGACTGATGGGAGCGCTGACATACTTCTTCTTGATGTCCTGATAGATGGCGAGGGCCTCGTCTTTCTTACCCTGCTTCTCCAAGATCTCGGCAGCCTGCAGGAGGAAAGTGGGAGCGATAGAGTTGTTAATGCCGTCGGCAGCCTTCTCATCGGCCATCTTAGCAGCCTTCTTCAGGTTGGAAACAGCCTGATCGAAGTTGTTCACATGAGCGTAGGCATTGCCCAGGGCTGCTACGGAAGCCGGGCCTATCATCTGGTCGCTGGCGGGAGAATACTTCTCCAGCTGCTCGATAGCCTCATTCCACTTGCCCAGGTTGGCATACGACAGTCCTGCATACAGATGAGCCAGGTTGCCTGCCTTTGTACTGCTATAGTCGGAAGCCACTTTCAGGAATCCGCCGAAGCCGGCCTTGTCACCGTTGAGGGCCTTGTCGAAGTCGCCTCCGTTGAACAGTTCCTGTCCCTTTGCAAGAGCTGTGCTGGCTTCTGCCTCGCGCGGCTGCTTGATAAGATTGTTGTACAGGATGATACCTGCCACAATGAGGATGATAGCTACTACTGCGATGACGATGGCCTTCTTATACTTCATGAAGAAGGCTTCCTGCTTGTTGAGAGTCTCAACATTCTGTTCGTTTTTTACGTTAACTTTTGCCATTATTATTTGATATTTTTGTTTTCAGTCTGCTAAAACGGTGCAAAGTTAATGCTTTTCTTTTGAATAGTGAAATTTATTCCGATTTTTTTTCATTTTTCATAAAAAAAGGCGTACCTTTGCAGCGATTACAGGCATGATACTCGAAAAAATAAACATACTGAACTACAAGAGCATCCGAGAATCGTCGCTCACGTTGTCGCCGAAGATGAATTGCTTCATCGGCCACAACGGTGCCGGCAAGACGAATCTGCTGGATGCCGTCTATTACCTCTCGTTTTGTCGGAGTGCCTTCACCAACATCGACTCGTCGCTCATCACCCACGATGCCGACTTCTTCGTGCTCGAGGGTACCTACCGATGCGACAACGGCGACACCGACCAGGTGTATTGCGGTATGAAGCGCGGACAGAAGAAGCACTTCAAACGCAACAAGAAAGAGTACAAACGCCTGTCGCAGCACATCGGACTCATCCCCCTTATCTTTGTCTCGCCGTCGGACACGATGCTCATCGAAGGCGGCAGCGAGGAGCGGCGCCACTTCATGGACGTGGCTATTGCACAGTACGACGCCACTTACATCGAGGCGCTCAACCGCTACAACAAAGCGCTTCAGCAGCGCAACACCCTGCTGAAGATGGAAGAAGAGCCTGACGCAGCCTTGCTCGACGTGCTGGAAGAGCAGATGGCAGCCGAGGGAGAGACGGTCTACCAGAAGCGGAGCACTTTCGTCGAAGCCCTCATACCCGTATTCCAACAAGTCTACAGCGACATTTCCGGCAACAACGAGCAAGTGTCGCTGGCTTACGTGTCGCACGGTCAGCGTGGAGCCTTGCTCGACGTGATACGGCGCGACCGTCAGAAAGACCGCATCGTGGGCTATTCGCTCCACGGCATCCACCGCGACGACTTAGAGATGATGCAGGGCGGATTCCCCATGAAGCGCGAAGGGAGCCAGGGACAGAACAAGACGTACGTCATTGCCTTGAAATTGGCGCAGTTCAGTTTTCTCAGACAGTCGGGCAGAGGAGTCATGCCGCTGTTGTTGCTCGACGATATCTTCGACAAGCTCGATGCACAGCGCGTGAGCCGCATCATCAACCTTGTAGCCCGCGAGGAGTACGGTCAGATATTCATCACCGACACCAACCGCGACCACCTGGACCAGCTGCTTCAGCAAGTGGATTTCGACCATCGCATCTTCCATGTGGAAGGTGGCGAAATCGGATAGAAGCAACTTTCATGTAGAACAAAGGAGAGGCACCGTCAGAAGAAGCGGATGTCGGTGATAATCTGAGCCTTGACGTGCTGGTTGAGGCGGCTGATGAGATTTGTCTTCATCATGCCGAGCTCCGCCCGCAAGGCCGGACTGTTTATTCTCACGAAGAACGTCTGGTTGCGAATGAACTTCTCACCCGTATAGCGAGCTACCGCCTGCCCGACCAACTCTTCCCACGAGTCAATCAGGCGTGTCTGCAGCATGGGCGTTTCAAGCCCGTTGTCGCGCAGACATTTCTTCAGGATATTGCCGAACGGCTGTACTTCTCTGCGGAACAATCTCTTTCTTTTTTTTATAGCACCTCGTCCATCATGATGTCGTTCTCGTCGGTCGGGATACCAGGCATCTTCTGGAAGGGGAAGCAGATACCTATCTTATATATCGCGGGTACGCGCGCGAGGAAACGGTCGTAGTAGCCCTTGCCGCGTCCTAAGCGGTTGCCGCGTGTGTCAAAACCCATGCCCGGCACCACGATGAGGTCTATCTCGCCATATTCGGTGAAGGGTTTGCCGACAGGCTCCATGATGTGAAAGAATCCGCCCTGCAAATCCTTCGGACCTTCGTAGCATCGCAGTTCCATCGTTGTCTCACCCGTCACGGCAGGCAAGACGACACGCTTTCCTTGTGCCACAAGCAGGTCGACGGCCTCGTGCGTGTTCACCTCGTCGTCGAGCGAGTAGTACATCATGATGGTCTTGGCGTTCTTCACGCGTGGATGGACCATCAGTTTGTCGATGATGGGCTTTGACATCTGGTCAAGCTGCTCTTGTGTGTACATCCGTTTCTGCATACGGACGAACTGGCGGAGTTCTTTCTTGGTCATATTGTTGACGTGATAGATGTTATCGAAAAGTCAGTCAGGCACAAGCGATGTGGCTGACGCGCCGATGAAGCGAAGGGTCGGCATAGCGTAATCCAGAGGCACGGGCCACTTTCCGGTTCTTCTTCTCGCCGCCAGTACCGCTTTCCTTCTTGGGGAAGGCTGCCTTGCTGCGGAACACTTCAAGCGAGCGGATAATGACGGGGTCGTCCTGGTTGAGATACTCTATCCAGGCTTTCTCGTCCATGATGTTGTAAATGATACGGCTGTTGATGTAGCGTTCGAGCAGCGTATGGCTCTTCTGTATCATCAGGTTGCGCCGCTGCAGACCGTGCTTGTCGGCATAGACGGCAAATTTCTCCACCGTATTCTGTGCCACGAGATAGCTCGCAAGCTTGGACATCTCGCGGAAGGTAGACAGCTTCGGACGATTCTCGTCGGTATACTGGAAGGCGAACTGCAGGATGAGTCCGCTCATCGAAGCCTGCTTGTAGTAGGACGTCATGTCGGTGGTATCCTCGGGCACGAAGATGTCGGGCGTGATGCCGCCACCGCCATAGACCGTTCGTCCGATGCCAGTATGATAGGCCGGTCCGGTATGCTTGATGCTGTCTTGCGAGAAGAACTCGCCGTGCTGATAGCGCACGAGCAGATCCTCCTCGTAGTTGGTCTCACCGGGAGTGTATGGTTTCTGTATACAGCGGCCGGAGGGTGTGTAGTAGCGGGCTATGGTGAGCCTTATCAACGACCCGTCGGGGAAGTCGAGCTGCTTCTGCACAAGTCCCTTTCCGAACGAACGCCGTCCGATGACCGTACCGCGGTCGTTGTCCTGAATGGCACCGGCGAAGATCTCGGATGCCGAAGCCGATGCCTCGTTGATGAGCACGACGAGCGGAATCTTCTGATAGCTGCCGCGCCCGTCGCTGCGATAGTCCTGCCGTGGCGACTTGCGCCCCTCGGTGTAGACGATGAGCTTGTTCTTCGGGAGGAACTCGTTGACAATCTGCACCGCCGACATCAGATAACCTCCCGTATTGTCGCGCAAGTCGATGACAAGGTTCTCAAAACCTTGCTGCGACAGCTCTGCAAGGGCGATGAGCATCTCGGGATACGTGTTCTCGCCGAAACTCTTGATGCGGATATATCCTGTCTCGTCGTCGAGCATATAGGTGGCGGTGACACTGTGCGTGGGTATCTCACCGCGCGTCACGGTGAACTGCTTCACCTTCTTGTCGCCATAGCGCAGCACGCCGATCTTCACCTTAGTGTCCTTGGGGCCTTTCAGCCGTCGCATCGCCTCTTCGTTGGTCACCTCTTTGCCCACGAAAGGTTTGTCGTCGACCATGACAATCTTGTCGCCGGCGATGAGTCCCGCCTTCTCAGCCGGTCCGTTGCTGATGACGTTCTGCACGCGGATGGTGTCTTCGCGGATAACGAACTCGATGCCTACACCCGAGAAAGAGCCCTTCAAGTCGTCGTTGGCCGCCTGTACGTCCTTGGCACTGATATAGACCGAGTGCGGGTCGAGGTCGGCCAGGATCTGCGGGATGGCTCGCTCCATGAGCGAGTCCATGTTGACCGCATCGACATATTGGTCGTTGACGATGTTGAGCAGGTTGTTCAGACGTGAGCTGCCGCTGTTGATGATATTCAGCCTGTTGGCCGAAAAATGGTTGGCAAAAAAGGTGCCAAACAATATGCCGACGACGGTGCAGGCAGCCATCAGCAGGGGCATGTAGCGGGAGTTTCTTTTTTGTTCTTTCATCTTTTTATTGTTTTTGGGTCGCTATGATATAGCGAAAGACTGAACCTGGGGGAGGCGTGGGGTGAAGCTGCGGGACGGCTCACTGAACCTGGGGGAGGCGTGGGGAGAAGCTGCGGGACGGCTCACTGAACCTGGGGGAGGCGTGGGGAGAAGCTGCGGAGCGGCTCACTGAACCTCGGGGTCGTCGGGATTGAGGTAAAGCACCTCGATGCCAGCCCTGCGGAGCAGGTTGATGCCGTCTTCGAGGCGGTATTTCTCTGCATAGACGACGCGCCGGATGCCGGCCTGGATGATGAGCTTGGAGCACTCTATGCAGGGCGAAGCCGTGACGTAGAGGGTTGCTCCGTCGCTGTTGTTCTCGCTCCGCGCCAGCTTGGTGATGGCGTTAGCCTCAGCATGGAGCACATAGGGCTTGGTGACGTTGTTGTCGTCCTCGCATACATTCTCGAAGCCACTGGGCGTGCCATTGTAGCCGTCGCTGATGATCATCTTTTTCTTCACCACAAGAGCGCCCACCTGTCGGCGGCGGCAGTAGCTGTTTTCAGCCCAGATGCGAGCCATGCGCAGGTAGCGGAGGTCGAGGTCGTGTTGTTTCTTGTCCATATCTATTTGTTTTTTGTCGCTGCGGAACAGCGACTTACTGAACCTTCTTGTGGAAGCTTTGCCGCTGCGGAACAGCTACATGCTGAACCTATTGGGTAGGGGCTTCCTGCTGCGGGGCTGCGGGGAGCTTCGACTTCGGTATGCGCTGCGAGGGCCGTTTGATGTCGTTGCGTTTCAGGAGAGCATCGATGGTGGGCTCTTTTCCACGGAAAGCCTTGTAGAGTTCCATGGGGTGCTGAGTGCCGCCACGGCTGAGGATGCAGTCGCGGAAACGCTGAGCCACCTTCTGGTTGAAGATGCCACGGCGCTTGAACACGCTGAAGGCATCGGCATCGAGCACCTCCGCCCACTTGTAGCTGTAGTAGCCTGCCGCATAGCCACCCGCCATGATGTGAGAGAACTGCACGGTCATGCAGGTGTTGAGATTGGATTTTCTCGGGTTGATACGTGCCTTTGCCCATGCTTTCTTCTCGAAGGCCATGATGTCGTCGTCGAAGGGTTCTTTCTGTGTATAGTAGGCCATGTCGAGCAGACCGAAGCTTACCTGCCGGAGACAAGCAGTGGCCGCCATGAAGTTACGGCTCCTGACGATGCGGTCGATGAGTTCGTCGGGGAGCGGCTCACCCGTCTGGTAGTGGAAGGCGAAGGTCCGGAGGAACTCTTTCTCGATGGCAAAGTTCTCCATCAACTGCGAGGGCAGTTCGACGAAGTCCCACCACACGTTGGTTCCCGAGAGGCTCTCGAAGCGCGAGTTGGCGAACATGCCGTGGAGCGAGTGGCCGAACTCGTGGAGGAAGGTCTCCACCTCGCCGAGTGTGAGCAGGGCAGGCTTGTCGGCTGTCGGCTTCGTCAGGTTCATCACCACGCTGACATGGGGTCTGACGTTCACTCCTTTCCTGTCGATCCACTGGCCCTGGAACTCCGTCATCCATGCCCCACCCTGCTTTCCTTTGCGCGGATGGAAGTCGGCATAGAACACAGCCAGGTAGGAGCCGTCGCGATCGAACACCTCGTAGGCCTTGACGTCGGAGTGATAGACGGGTATGTCTTTATTCTCGACGAAAGTGATGCCGTAGAGGCGGTTGGCGAGTCCGAAGACGCCGTCGATGACACGCGACAGTTCGAAGTAGGGTCTGAGCATCTCCGCATCGAGGTCGTACTTCTTGAGTTTCAGCTTGTGGGCGTAGTAAGCTTGGTCCCACGGCTTCATGGTTTTCTCGTCGGCGGTGAGATGGTGCCTCTTCTCTCCATCTTTTGGTTTGCGCCACGAGCTGTCGCGCTTGAAGATGTTCTCCAGCGCAGCCTGTTCTCTCTTGGCCGTAGGTTTGTAGGCGAAGATGAGCGAGTCGAGCAGTCGGTAGACGTTGCGCACCTTCGTTGCCATGCGGTTTTTCATCACATAGTCGGCAAAGGTGCTGAAGCCCAAGAGCTGAGCTATCTCTCTGCGCAGGTTGACCAGCCGCTTGCAGATGTCGATATTGTTCTCGGCGTTGTCGTGCAGGCAGAGCGTATTGCGTGCCATATACATCTGCTGGCGCAGGTCGCGCTGTGTGCTGTAGGTCATGAACGGCTGGTAGCTGGGCATATCGAGCGTAAAGACCCATCCGTCGAGCTGTCGTTCCTCGGCGGCGAGGCGTGCTGCCTCTATGGCTGTCTGCGGCAGCCCTTCGAGCTGCTGCTCGTCGGTGATATGCAGGGTGAAGGCCTTTGTCTCCTTCAGGAGGTTCTGCGAGAACTGCAGGGAGAGCATGCTGGCCTCCTCGCTGAGTTGGCGCAGCCGTTCTTTCCCCTCGTCGTCGAGCAACGCACCGCTGCGCACGAAGCCGTCGTAGCAGTTGTCGAGCAGGCGTTTCTCCTCGGTTGTCAGTCGGCGGTGCGTGCGATGTACGGCCTTGATGCGCTCGAAGAGACGGCGGTTGAGCCTGACGTCGTTGGCATGCTGCGTCAGGATGGGCTGCATCTTCTGCGCCAGGGCATCCATCTCGTCGTTGGTCTCGGCTGAGAGCATGTTGAAAAACACGTTGGAAACGCGCTCCAGCAGGTCGTAGTAGCCCTCCGGTTCGTCGTCGCTGTTGATGATGGTGTTCTCGAAAGTGGGTTTTTCGGGGTTGTTGATAGTTTTCTCTATCTGCTCGTTGTCGCGACGGATACCCTCCATGAAGGCTTCCTCGAAGTCTTCTATGCGTATTTTGTCGAACGGCACGGTCTCATGCGGTGTGTCGTAAGGTTCGAAAAACGGATTTTTCCTTGTTTCTTCCATGATTGTTGATTTTGGCGTGCAAATTTACGAAGTTTTTCTGAAATGAGCAAGAATAAACATATTTTCGTCATAAAAATCTGTTAAGAAATCTGTTTACGGTGATTATTCATCACAGACATGGCGTTTCTGAGTGCCAGACACGTCGTTTGCGAGAGAGGGAGGCACTGTTCGCCGATGCTGTTTGCGGCAAACGAGGTTGCAGTTTGCGGCAAACGAGGTTGCAATTTGCGGCAAACGCCGACACTACCTTATTAATGTAGTGAGACTACCTTATTAATGTAGTGAGACTACTTTATTAATGTAGTCAGACTACTTTATTAATGTAGTGTCGCGATTTGCGTCAAATTGGAAGCTGAAAGAAGTCAGACAAACTGCCGGAGAATGTCCCATACGGCCATGATATGGCACACCGAACCGGCCAAGACAAAGAAGTGGAAGACGCTGTGCATGTAGCGTCGGCGGCGCAGGCTGTAGAAGAGAGCCCCCGTAATGTAGCACACCCCTTCGGCAACAATCCACACGACGGCCGCCGGATGGACATCGTCGACGAGCGGACGGAAGGCGATGAGCACCGACAGTCCCATCAGCACGAAGCAGACGGTCTCTACATGGCTGTGCTCCTTCAGACGGACGAAGCTGATGACGGTACCTGCTATGGCACACGTCCACACCAGGCAGAAGAGCAGCCAGCCCCAAGGGCCGTCCTCGCGAAGGGCGATGAGCGTCACGGGCGAGTAGCTGCCGGCGATGTGCCAGTAGATGGCAGCATGGTCGAAGCGCCGCAGGCGTTCCTTGGCCTTGGCGAATCGTGGCGGCATGGCATGATAGACGGTAGAGGCGATATAGGAAGAAAGCATGCCGAAGAGATAGAGCCACACGCCGGCATGCATCCAGCCGCTGCCGCTCCTGACGCACAGCAGCACAAAGACGACGCCAAACACACAGCCCAGCAGGAT
>JAGBLC010000156.1 GCA_017635615.1 Prevotella sp. | reverse complement strand
GCCACATGCAGTTTGAGGCACGCAAGGTGGCCATCTCGCGTCCCGACATCTCACCGTCGGCTGCCGACGAACTGGACGAGCCCATCGTGGTTTGCCGTGCTTCAGGCACCTGTGTCACACCGAAAGACTGCCAGAGGAAAAATTAAAAAACTAAGAAATTGAAAAGTGATGAGATTCTTCTTTTCACCTTTTCATCCTTTAAACTTTTAAAACTTTATTCAAAGTGGACAAACTGATTATCACAGCCGCCATCTGCGGCGCTGAGGTGACGAAGGAGCAGAATCCTAACGTCCCCTATACAGTAGAAGAAATCGTGCGCGAGGCAAAGTCGGCCGTTGATGCCGGTGCTGCCATCGTCCACCTGCATGTACGCCGCGACGACGGTACACCCACACAGGACCGCGACCGCTTCCAGGAGTGCGAAGAGGCCATCCTGAAGGTGTGCCCCAACGTCATCCTCATCCCCTCGACGGGTGGAGCCGTGGGAATGACGCCCGACGAGCGCCTGCAGTCGACCGATACCACACCGCTGCCCGAGATGGCAACGCTCGACTGCGGTACGTGCAACTTCGGCGACGAGATATTCGACAACACCATGCCCACGATGCGTGCCTTTGGCAAGCGCATGATGGAGCGTGGCATCAAGCCCGAATACGAGTGCTTCGAGATGGGGCATATCGACACCATCCTCAACATGGTGCGCAAGGGTCAGGCTCCCGGAGCACCGATGCAGTTCAACTTCGTCCTGGGCGTTCCCGGATGCACACCGGCAACGGTGGCCAACCTCTGCTGGATGGCCAACGCTATCCCCGCAGGCAGCACCTGGACCGTAACGGGCGTAGGCCGTCATGCCTTCCCGATGGCTGCCGCTGCCATCGCTATGGGCGGAAACGTTCGTGTTGGTTTCGAAGACAACCTCTACCTCTCGAAGGGTGTCCTGGCTCAGTCGAACGGTGAGCTGGTCGCCAAGGTGGTGCGCCTCGCCAACGAGCTGGGTCGCCCCATCGCCACCAGCGACGAGGCCCGCGAGATTCTCGGCCTGAAGAAATAACAAAAAGTATCAAAAAGCAAATATTCATTCAAAAATAAAATAAAGGAAATATGCAGAAACATGGTAACAGATACGGTACACACCGTGTCATCGAGCCGAAAGGCGTACTGCCCCAGCCGGCAAACAAGTTGGACAACAACATGGACGAGATCTACGACAACGAGATCCTCATCGACGTTCAGACCCTGAACATCGACTCCGCTTCGTTCACCGACATCCACAACTATGCCAAGAGCCAGGCCAAGAATCCCGACGACGAGGCCGAAGTGATGGAGGAAATCAAGAAGGAGATGCTCCTCAACGTCGAACTGCAGGGCAAGCACCGCAATCGTCGCACCGGTTCGGGTGGTATGCTGCTCGGAACAGTGGAGAAGATTGGCGACGCCCTGAAGGGAAAGATCGACCTGAAGGAAGGCGACCGCATCGCTACGCTCGTGTCGCTGTCGCTCACCCCGCTGCGCATCGACGAGATACTGAACATCAAGGCCGATGTCGACCAGGTGGACATCAAGGGTAAGGCTATCCTCTTCGAAAGCGGTATCTATGCCAAGATTCCTAACGACATGCCCGAGAAGCTCGCCCTCAGCGCCCTCGACGTTGCCGGTGCTCCCGCACAGACAGCCAAGCTCTGCCAGTATGGACAGAACGTCGTCATCCTCGGTGCCGGCGGTAAGAGCGGTATGCTCTGCTGCTACGAGGCTAAGAAGCGCGTCGGCGTGACAGGTAAGGTCATCGGTCTGGCCAACAGCCCGAAGTCGACCAACCGCATCAAGGAGCTCGGCTTCTGCGATGTCGTGGAGAGCGTTGCCGGTATGACTCCCGTTCAGGTGAACGAGCTTGTCAGCAAGCTGACCGACGGCAAGATGGCCGACGTGACCATCAACTGCGTCAACGTGCCCGACCAGGAGATGACAGCCGTGCTCTGCACCAAGGACGACGGCGTTGTCTACTTCTTCTCGATGGCTACCAGCTTCACCAAGGCTGCCCTCGGTGCAGAAGGCATCGGTGCCGACGTCAACATGATCATCGGTAACGGCTATACCAAGGGCCACGCCGAGTTTACGCTCCAGGAGCTGCGCGAATGCCCCGAGCTGCGCAAGATCTTCGAAGAGCTCTACGCATAAACAACACGGAGAATGGTGGGAGAGAGGCTCTTGGCCTGCATCCACCGTTCTCCTATTCGTTACCTTATTCTTATTATAGCAATGGTAGAATCAAGAAGAAAACTGCTCTTTCCCAACGTCACCGACGAAGAGTGGAACGACTGGAAATGGCAGGTAAGAAACAGAATAGAAACCCTCGACGAACTGAAGAAGTACGTCAGCCTGACGGCTGAGGAGGAGGAGGGCGTGAAGCAGACGCTCAAGACGCTCCGTATGGCCATCACGCCCTACTATCTGAGCCTGATCAACCCCGACGACCCGCACGACCCCATACGCCGCCAGTGTATACCGACGGGACTGGAGACACATCAGTCGGGTGCCGACTTGCTCGACCCGCTGCACGAGGATGAGGACTCGCCCACACCAGGCCTGACACACCGCTATCCCGACCGCGTGCTGTTCCTCATCACCGACATGTGCTCGATGTACTGCCGCCACTGTACGCGCCGCCGCTTTGCCGGCCAGACGGACAACGAATGCTCTACCGACCGCATCGAGAAGGCCCTGGAGTATATCGAGAAGACAGAGTGCGTGCGCGACGTGCTGCTCTCGGGCGGTGATGCCCTGATGGTGAGCGACAAGCGCCTGGAATACATCATCTCGCGCCTGCGCCAGATACCTCATGTGGAGATCGTCCGCTTGGGCACCCGCACTCCTGTGGTCTGCCCGCAGCGCGTCACTCCAGAGCTCTGCGCCATGCTGAAGAAGTATCATCCCATCTGGATCAACACCCACTTCAACCACCCCAACGAGGTGACGGCAGAATCGAAGCGCGCCTGCGAGATGCTGGCTGATGCCGGTATCCCTCTGGGCAACCAGAGCGTGCTGCTGCGCGGTGTCAACGACTGCGTACACGTGATGAAGCATCTCGTTCACGAGTTGGTAAAGATACGCGTGCGCCCGTACTATATTTATCAGTGCGACCTGTCGATGGGTCTCGAACACTTCCGTACGCCCGTCAGCAAGGGCATCGAGATTATCGAAGGACTGCGCGGACATACCTCGGGCTACTGCGTGCCGACCTTCGTCGTCGATGCTCCCGGTGGCGGAGGCAAGACACCCGTCATGCCGCAGTACGTCATCTCGCAGGCTCCGGGCAAGGTGGTGCTCCGCAACTTCGAAGGTGTCATCACGACCTATACCGAGCCGACGGAGTATCACAGCGAGTGCAACTGCAAGGACTGCCAGGCAGAGCGACAGAAGCATGTGGCTGAGAACAAGGCACTCGACGGCGTCATCTCGCTGCTCGAAGGCGAGCGCATGAGCATGGAGCCTGGTGCACTGAAGCGCCACGAACGCAACGCCGAGCGTAACAAGAAGTAATTTCTGACGACCACGATGGGTTATCTTTGAGACCACGAATTTCACGAATTTCACGAATTGTGAGATTGGAAAGCAATGAAATGATTCGTCTGATTCGTAAAATTCGTGGTTAAAAAGAATCAAGTTGTTAATAAGAAACTTGTGTTTGAAAAGCAAACCTGTCGTTGAAAAGAAAAGAATGTGATGTGGCCGTTCATAGATGACATATTGAAGCACAGCAGCCTCTCCATCATTGGCTTACAGAAGAACACGGGCAAGACGGAATGTCTGAAATACGTGCTCGACCGTCTGCCTATTGATAGCCGACGCATCGCTGTGACATCGATAGGCATCGACGGCGAGACAACCGACCAGGTGACACTCACGCAGAAGCCGGAGATCGTCTTGCGCCAAGGGATGTTCTTTGCAACATCCGAGATGCACTACAGACAACGCCGGCTGGTGTCGGAGCTGATTGACGTCAGCGACGTGACGACATCCTTAGGCAGGGTGGTGACGGCCAAAGCGCTGACAACGGGAAAGATTCTCCTTTCCGGACCGTCGTCGGCTGTCAGCCTCAGACGGTGGATGGACGACATGAAGTGCTTCGACATCGACCTCATCGTCATCGATGGTGCCCTCTCGCGGATGAGCTCAGCTTCACCGGCTGTCAGCGAGTCGATGATTCTCGCTACAGGAGCTGCCTATTCGGCCAACATACAGACATTGGTGCAGAAGACGGCCTTCGTCGTCGAACTGATCAACCTGCCGCTGACCAGTGCTGAGAATATCGCCATGCTGTCGCCCATCGAGCGTGGCTCGTGGTGGATAGACCGCAGCGGTCTGCTTCACGACCTGAATGCCAGTACCTCGCTGTCGCAAGAGATACGCTTCGAGGGGATGGACGAGTGCCAGACGCTCTTTGTGGCAGGGGCATTGGTAGACAGCTATCTGGAGAAAGTTCGCAAGAACAAGTGTCTGCGCGAAGCTGAGATTGTGGTGCGCGACTTCACGAAGCTCTTCGTCACGCCGCAGCAGCTGCATCTCTTCCAGAAGGGTGGGGGACGCATCAGGGTGCTGCAGAAGAGCAAGCTCATCGGCGTCACCGTCAATCCCACATCGCCCAGCGGATATGTCCTCGACTCTGAGACCCTCTGCCAGCGACTCTCGGCAGCCATCCAGCTGCCCGTCTATGATTTGTTTAAAATACGGTAAGCATGCAATTGAAGAAAATCGTTGACTCCCCCTGTGGCATCAGGTATATGCTCGACCAGCTGGACTTGCAGTCGGGCTATGCACGCCGTTGGCTCCTCGACAGAGGCATGATGACGTCGGCCGATGAGATTTTGGCGGAATACGATCGGCTGCGCCGGTTCATGGCTTACGTCGAAAGCCTCGAACCGACCCTTTTGCATACGCTGCTGTTCAAGCTGCAAGCACTGAAAGACATCCGCACGACCATCAAGAACCTGTCGCAGCGGGCCACGCTCGACGACATCGAGCTCTTCGAGGTGAAGCATCTGGCTATCCTTTCTACCGATGTCTTCCATCTGCTCCGTGCTGCTGACATGCACGAGGTGGTATGCGTGCCCAATCTGGAAGAGGTGATCAGCATCCTCGACCCCGACGGCATGAAGATAGCCACCTTCTATGTCTACGACTCCTACTGCGCCGAACTCCGTGAGCTACGCAACAAGATACGGCTGCATCCCGAGCAGGAAGACCTGCTCTTCGAGGCCAACGAGATAGAGGCTACGGTCAGGGCCGACCT
>JAGBLC010000155.1 GCA_017635615.1 Prevotella sp. | reverse complement strand
TTATATTGTTCGATTACGGTTTTGTACGTACAACTATATAAACGCGCGACGTCCCCTTTTTATTATATCTGGCCTGTTTATTTTTAGTTTTTTTGTACTTTCAGGACAGGGAAGTAACAGCTCAATGCCTTTTCCAACACCATTACAATTTGTATTTGCGCCATATACAGTTTGTATTTGCCGCAAATGCAAGCGCGGGAAAAAAAGAGTGGTGCGGCCGCGCACTTTTGTTTAATAAAGAATAATAGAGAGAAAAGCCTGAGGATGGTGCCTCTGTTATTGTATCATTTTGTACCTGTCAAGTTAATTTGTGCTTATTTTTTCAGAAAAAAGTTTGAAATCAGGGTGAATCTCGGATTTTATATGTAACTTTGCAAAAAATCAAAGTATGATGACATCCAAAATTTCTCTCAACAATCATAAGGTTGATCATTGGAAGGCCGATGTGGCAGCGTCGGTTGAATTCTACAACGAGTGGTTTTTGCGCTTTGCGCCTCAGACTTATATAGCTGAACGCGCGGAGGCCTCAGCAAAAGTTGAGGACGCACTCAGGACAACGGATGATTTGTCTGCGATAACAGCCCAAGCGATCAAGGAGAATCCTTCACTTCTGCATATTTTCAGGATGCTGACAGCACCCCCGATAGCTCGCGACAGGCTGTCTGGGCTTGCGTCCATAAAGAAATCGGTTGTTGAAAATCTTGAAAGCGGGAAGCTCCCAAAGATGAAGAGCGAGCTGCTTGACAAACAGCTTTCCAGAGTTGTTTCAGTCATAGACCAGCTGCTGGATCGGCAGCTGTTTGAGTGGCTCGATGAAAATCGCCGACCGTCGCGTCAGGAGCGAAAGCGTGCCTCGTCAGTCATTGCTGATCGTCTCTGTGGGGCTGACGCGAATCCAATTATTCGCAATGAGCAGGAACGGCGGCAGATTGAAGCCCTCTCATCCTATCTGGATCGTAACGGCTACCAACAAATAAAGACAAGTGACGTGAAAGATTTCCGCGAGATGAATGCGGGAACGTATTGTGACCATCTGATTGTTCTGGTTGAGGACAACGCAGGCATGAGGCAAAAAACGCATACCAGTAGACATGGTTGTAAAACCCGTGAACAGCGTTGCCTACGATTTGCCCGTGCTGATAGAGTGCAAGTCGGCCGGTGACTATACAAACACCAACAAACGACAAAAAGAAGAGGCTCAGAAGATGAACCAGCTTCGTGGCACATACGGCAACAATCTCCGATACATCCTTTTCCTCTGCGGTTATTTTGACACCCCTTTTCAGGGCTATGTCGCATCAGAAGGCATCGACTGGGTTTGGGAGCACAGGATTAATGATTTTGACATATTATTCAAATAGCACGTTATGACATTGGAAGAAAGGCGATACCAGCTTCAGCTATCCCTTGACAGCGATAAGAGTCAGGAGCAGCGTAATATGCTTGGGCAATTCTCGACTCCGTTCTCGCTGGCCAAAGATATTGTGAACTACGTATTAAGCATTATGCCAGGAGAGAACCACCCGAAAATGATAGAGCCTGCATGTGGCATGGGCGTGTTTTTTTCAGCGTTGCGGGATGTCACGGGGCATGACCGGCTGGATGGATGCCTTGGCTTTGAAATCGACCCCTTCTATTATTTGCCGGCTGCAGAATTGTGGAAAGAAACCGGTGTTGACCTCCGATGTGCCGACTTCTTGTCGCAAGAGCCATTCATGGCGTTCCCGCTCTTGATAGCCAACCCGCCCTATTCCCGTCATCATCACATACCGTCGGACCAGAAGCAGAAGCTACAGGAAACAACATTTCGTCATACAGGAATACGCCCCTCTGGGCTCTCAGGTCTTTATTGCTACTTCTTGATGCTGTCTACACGTTGGCTTCAGGACGGAGGGCTTTCTTGCTGGCTGATTCCAAGCGAATTCATGGACGTCAACTACGGAGAAGCTGTGAAACAATATCTGTTGGAAAATGTCGACCTCGTCCGGATTCATCGTTTTGACGAGAGAGACCTTCAGTTCTCCGATGCTCTCATTACTTCTTCGGTGGTGATATTCCGCAACCAAACGCCATCAGGCAACCCCATCTTGTTTACCTATGGCAGCAGTGTCTGTCATCCGTCAAAGGTGGTTGAAAAAGACAGGAAACAATTAGGCTCCCGCCAGAAATGGACTCATCATTTTTTTGACAACCCTCTTCGGCACAGGTCCTCTGAACCGCAAAAGAAAGTCTTGGGAGACTATTTCGAAGTAAAACGCGGCATAGCCACAGGGTGCAACAGTTTCTTCATAGTCAACACACAAACCATCGAGCGCTACCAGCTGCCAAAGGAATACCTGACGGCGATACTTCCGCCCCCTCGCAACATGAAAGACGACATCGTCAGGAGTGATGATGATAATACGGACACAGATAGCCATCTCTACCTTTTCAGCACCAGTGACGATGAGGAAACCATAGCCTCCAAACATCCGTCGGTGCTGGAATATATCAAAAAGGGTGAAGAAAAGAAAGTACATCAGACATATATCTGCAGTCGGCATACTCCGTGGTACAATTGCGAGAAACGCCGTAGCGCCCCATTTGTCATTCCATACATGGGCCGCGGTGAGAAAGGCCGCAAGCCGTTTCGATTCATACTGAATCAGTCGGATGCAATTGCCACAAACGGTTATCTGATGATGTATCCCAAGCCAGAGTATGCTTACCTTTTCCGAAATCCCAATTTTGCAGTATCCGTATGGCAACATCTGAAGACAATCACCTCAAAAGATTTTGAGCTTAGCGGCAGGTTTTACGGTGGAGGGCTGCATAAGCTGGAGCCACGTGAGCTGTTGTCGATACCTGTCGAAGGTATGGAGCGATTGTTTGGGAATGAACTGATTTTTGTGGCATAGAAAAAGACTGAAAAAAATAGCCCCGTAAGACAGGCGGACGTTTAGCTGGATTTTCCGCTCGACAATAGATGATTTCACACCGTTACACAAGAAAAAAGCGTCAGCCCGACTGTCGGGCTGACGCTTTCTGTGTGGTAGAGAAACGAACGGCGGATGGCTATACGGGAATCTTCTCTACGCGGCGCTGGTGGCGACCGCCTTCGAAGTCGGTCTGGAAGAACTCGTCCATGATGCGGCGCGCCATGTCGTTGTCGATGAAGCGTCCGGGCATCACCAGCACGTTGGCATCGTTGTGCTGACGGATGAGGTGGGCTATCTCGGGCTGCCATGCCAGTCCGGCACGGATCTGCTGGTGCTTGTTGAGCGTCATGCTGATACCTTCGCCGCTGCCGCAGATGGCAATGCCTGGGAACACCTCGCCCTGCTCGATGCCGCGAGCCAAGGCGTGACCGAAGTCGGGATAGTCGCACGACTCTTCGTTCAGCGTGCCGTAGTCCTTGTACGGCAGCCCTTTCTCTTCGAGATACTGCTTGACGAATTGCTTGAGGGCGTAGCCAGCATGGTCGCTGGCCAGGCCGATGGTTTTTGTTGCTATCATTGTTTTTCTTTTATGGGGGTGATTATGCCAGCATATCCATGACTTGGCGGCAAACATTCTCGCCGTTGTAGCCGAGTTTCTCGTCGAGCACCTTGTAGGGAGCCGAGAAACCGAAGCTCTCCATGCCCCAGATGCGGCCCTGACGGCCTACGAGACCTTCAAGGGTGCAGGGCAGTCCGGCGGTCATACCGAAGATCTTGGCCGTCGGCGGCAGCACGCTGTCCTGATATTCCTGCGGCTGCAGGCGGAACAGTCCCTCTGAAGGAGCACTTACGACGCGCACCTTCTTGCCCTGCTCGCGCAGCAGTTTGGCACCAGCCTCGAGGGTGGACACCTCCGAACCGCTGGCCAGCAGGATGATGTCATACTGGTCGTCGCTGCCTGCTACGACATAGGCACCGCGGCGAGCCTGTTCGTAGTCGTTGCCTTCGGGCAGGTTGTCGATGTTCTGTCGCGAGAAGATGAGGGCTGTCGGTGTGTCAACGTTTTCCATAGCCATACGCCAGCAGACCGTTGTCTCCTCGACGTCAGCCGGACGAAGCACGAGCATCGAGTTGCGGCCGCTGTGATTCTTCAGCTTCTCCAAGAGGCGTATCTGTGCCTCCTGCTCAACAGGCTCGTGGGTCGGTCCGTCTTCGCCTACGCGGAAGGCATCGTGTGTCCAGATGAACTTCACGGGCAGCTCCATCAGGGCAGCCATACGCACGGCAGGCTTCATATAGTCGGAGAAGACGAAGAAAGTGCCGCAGGCGGGTATCACACCTCCGTGCAGCGCCATACCGATGCAGCAGCAAGCCATTGTCAGCTCAGCCACGCCAGCCTGGAAGAAGGCTCCCGAGAAGTCGCCACGACAGAGCTCGTGTGTCTTCTTGAGGAATCCGTCGGTCTTGTCCGAATTGGAAAGGTCGGCACTGGCCACAATCATGTTGGGCACCTGCTCGGCCAGCACACCCAGTACGGTTGCCGAAGCACCACGTGTGGCGGCGCCAGCCTTCTGCTGCACCTTGCTCCAGTCTATCTGGGGAGCCTTGCCGCTGAACCATTCGTCCATCAGGCGAGCCTGCTCAGGATGAGTCTTTGCCCATTCTTCTTTCTCGGCATAACGCTGAGCGACAATCTGCTTCAGCTCTTCGGCACGGCGTGCATACATCTCCTGCACTTCGGGGAAGACGACGAAGGCATTCTCAGGATCGCCACCCAGGTTCTTTACCGTATTAATATATGCATCGCCTCCCAGTGGTGCACCATGTGTGGCGCAGTTCGACTCGTAGCTCGTACCGTCGGCCTTGCGGGCTCCCTTGCCCATGATGCAATGGCCGATGATGAGGCTTGGACGTTCCTTCTCTGCCTGTGCCTTGCTGATGGCCGCACGGATCTGGTCGACATCGTTGCCGTCAATCTTCTGTACGAACCATCCCCATGCTTCATACTTGCGGGCCGTGTCTTCGCAGGTCACCACCTCGGTGCGTGTGGAGAGCTGAATGTCGTTGGCGTCGTAGAACATGATGAGGTTGTCCAGACCCAGGTTGCCTGCTATGCGTCCTGCTCCTTGCGAGATTTCCTCCTGCACGCCACCATCCGAGATGTAGGCGTAGATGGTCTGGTTCATGACGTTGCCTAAGCGAGCCTTGAGGAATTTGGCTGCGATGGCAGCACCCACAGCGTAGCAGTGTCCCTGTCCTAAGGGGCCGCTGGTGTTCTCTATGCCGCGCATGATGTTGCGCTCGGGATGTCCCGGCGTTACCGATTGCCATTGGCGCAGGTTCTTCAGATCGTCCATCTGGTACTTGCCTATCAGGGCCAGCTGTGCATAGAGCATCGGAGCCATGTGGCCCGGGTCGAGGAAGAAGCGGTCGCGACCTTCCCATTCGGGATGTTCCGGGTCGTAGACGAGGAATTCGGAGTAGAGCACGTTGATGAAGTCGGCACCTCCCATGGCACCTCCGGGATGGCCCGACTTGGCCTTCTCGACCATCGCGGCAGCCAGGATACGGATGTTGTCGGCTGCGCGGTTCATAAGTTTGTTGTCGTTCATAGGTTTTGGGTTATTACTGTATTGAGGTATTTCGATGATTCAATCTTCGTGCAAAAGTAGCAATTCTTTTCTGAAACGCCAAATCATTCGGCAACTTTCATGCAAAATTATGTGCGATTGGTTAATTCATCAAAAAAAACAGACAGAATATATTGTACTATGGAAGATATTTTTTAACTTTGCAGGTTAGAATCATCTATTATTAACTAAAATACAATCAAAATGAGTACACAGACAGAAATGAAGCCGTATGTGATCGGCTTAGACTTAGGAGGAACCAATTCAGTGTTTGGTATCGTTGATGCCCGTGGCGAGATCAAGGCTACGACAGCCATCAAGACACAGGGCTACGACCGCGTAGAGGACTATGTCGACGCTTGTGTCGAGGCGCTCAACGTCATCATCGAGCAGGTGGGCGGTCTGGACAAGATCAAGGCGATGGGCATCGGAGCCCCCAACGGCAACTTCTACAACGGCACCATCGAGTTTGCACCCAATCTGGAGTGGGCCCACAACGGTGTGGTACCCCTGGCAAAGCTCTTCAGCGAGCGTCTTAACAACCTGCCTGTAGGCCTGACGAACGATGCCAATGCTGCCGCCATTGGCGAGATGACGTATGGTGTGGCCCGCGGTATGAAGAACTTCATCGTCATCACCCTCGGTACGGGTGTCGGTTCGGGTATCGTCATCAACGGACAGCTGGTCTATGGCTGCGACGGCTTTGCCGGCGAGCTGGGTCATGTCATCATGCGCCACGAGGGTGGCCGTTCGTGCGGATGTGGCCGCAACGGTTGCTTGGAGGCTTACTGCTCGGCAACGGGTGTGGCCCGTACGGCTCGCGAACTGCTCTCTACGACACAGGAGCCCTCGCTGCTCCGCGAGCTCGATCCGGAGAAGATTACGTCGCTTGATGTGTCGATTGCTGCCGGTAAGGGCGATGCTATGGCCAAGCGCATCTATGAGTTCACGGGCGAGATGCTCGGTGAGGCCTGTGCCAACTTTGCTGCTTTCTCTTCGCCCGAGGCATTCATCTTCTTCGGCGGTATGACAAAGGCCGGCGATCTCATCATGGATCCCATCAAGCGTAGCTACGACGAGCATGTGCTGAAGATCTTCAAGGGCCATGCTCAGTTCCTCGTCAGCGGACTGGACGGTGCCAGTGCTGCCGTCTTAGGCGCTTCGGCTATCGGCTGGGAACTGTAGTTTTTTCAGGAGTACAGGAGTTTCAGAGTAGAGGAGTTTCAGAACTCCAGAACTCCAACAAACATCAGGAACTCCCCAAAAATAAAAAGACGCAGAGGTGATGGTCTCCCTCTGCGTCTTTGCGTCTCTGCGTTCCTTAAATAGTCGCGTCTCCGCGTTTTATAATTCTAATAGCTGCGGGCGATGATGACGCGGTGCTTGGCGGGCTTGCCGCTCACCATGTCGATGCCAGGAGTCTGTTCGGCATCGAAGGGCACGCAGCGGATGGTAGCCTGCGTCTCTTCCTTGATCTTTGCCTCCGTCTCGGCTGTGCCGTCCCAATGGCAGAGGAAGAAACCACCCTGCTTGATGCGCTCCTTGAACTCGTCGTAGTTGTCGCACTCGTAGATACGGCTATCGCGATATTCCTTGGCTTTGCGGAAGATATTCTGCTGGATGTCTTCCAGCAGCTGCTCGACATACTCGGCGATGCCTTCGAGGGGTCGTGTCTCCTTCTCGAGTGTGTCGCGGCGCATCACCTCGATGGTGCCGTTCTCCAAGTCGCGTGCACCGAGAACGAGACGTACCGGTACACCCTTCAGCTCGTAGTCGGCAAACTTGAATCCCGGACGTTTGTTGTCGGCATTGTCGAACTTCACGCTGATGCCAGCCTTGCGCAGGTCGGCCATGATGGGCTCCACCTCCTTGTTGACCAGCTCCATCTGTTCGGGCTTGGTGGCAATGGGGATGATGACCACCTGGATAGGAGCCAGCCGCGGCGGCAGGACGAGTCCGTTGTCGTCGCTATGGGTCATGATGAGTGCTCCGATGAGTCGTGTCGACACGCCCCATGAGGTTGCCCACACGTATTCGGGCTTGTTCTCCTTGTTCAAATAGGTAACGTCGAAGGCCTTGGCAAAGTTCTGTCCGAGGAAGTGCGACGTGCCGCTCTGCAGGGCCTTGCCGTCTTGCATCATGGCCTCGATGGTGTAGGTGTCGAGAGCTCCGGCGAAACGCTCCGTCTCGCTTTTCACACCCTGCACGACGGGGACAGCCATCCACTCTTCGGCAAACTTAGCGTAGACTTTCAGCATGCGCATAGCTTCTTCTTCGGCTTCCTGCTTGGTGGCATGAGCCGTATGACCTTCCTGCCAGAGGAACTCGCTGGTGCGGAGGAAGGGGCGTGTGCGCATCTCCCAGCGCATGACGTTGCACCACTGGTTGCACATCAGGGGCAGGTCGCGCCACGAGTGGATCCAGTTCTTGTAGGTGTTCCAGATGATGGTCTCCGAGGTGGGACGTACGATGAGCTCTTCCTCCAGACGGGCAGCAGGGTCAACCTCTACGCCACTCTTGTCTTCCTTGGCGCGCAGACGATAGTGGGTCACCACGGCGCACTCCTTGGCAAAGCCTTCCACATGCTCTGCCTCGCGCGAGAGGAACGACTTCGGGATGAGCAGGGGGAAGTAGGCGTTCTGGGCGCCTGTCTCCTTGAACATCTTGTCCAACTGTGCCTGCATCTTCTCCCAGATGGCATAGCCATAGGGCTTGATGACCATACATCCACGTACAGCCGACTGCTCTGCGAGGTCGGCTTTCACCACCAAGTCGTTGTACCACTGACTGTAGTTGTCAGCGCGCTTGGTCATTTCTTTCAGTTCTTTTGCCATATTTCTTTATTCTTTATTTCTTCTTTTTGCGGCTGCAAAGGTACGACAATTTATCTGAACTGCCAAGCGAATGAAGGAATTATTCTATTATTTTGCTTTTTCCTCTTTTTTATTAACCGCTATTTGTGCCATACGAGGCTGACGAGGAAACCAACGAGGAAGATGGCTGTCGTGCCCAGCACGATGGCGAGGTATTCATGCAGGTGGATGCCCGGAAGGTTGAGCGTTGAGGCAAGTGAGATCCAGCCGATGACGATGACGCCACAACCGACACCGAGCAAGGCTCCCTTGCGGCCGACGCGCTTCATCCAGGGCAGGCCCAGCAAGAACAGTCCCAACATGCCTCCGCTGAAGATGCTCGAGAGCTTCCACCACGCATCGATGATGCTCTCTACGCTGAGCATCAGCACGGCAACGATGGCACCCAAGACGCCCAGCAGCAGGCTCGACAGACGGAGAACGCGCATCTCGCGCTTCCTGTTGCCCGAAGGAAAAAAGTCGCTCAGCACGATGGTTGCCCCGCTGCTCACACTTGTGGAAACGGTGCTCATGCCTGCCGCGAAGATGCTGGCTATGAGCAGTCCACGCACGCCGACGGGCAGTTTCGATACAATGAAATATGGAAAGACGTAGTCGGGCTTGTCAGCTATCGCGTCGGGCAGCATGCCTACCTTATTATAATAGGTATACAGAGCTGTGCCGATGAGGAAGAAGATGGCCGAAACGGGAATGAACAGCCATCCGCCGAACAGTGCCGAGAAGCGTGCATCGCGGTCGCTGCGTGCCGTATGGTAGCGCTGCACATAGTTCTGGTCGATACCGTAGTTCTGCAGGTTGATGAAGATGCCGTAGACCAGGCATACCCAGAAGGTGGAGGTGGTGAGGTCGGTTGTGAAGGCGCCCAGCGAGAACTTGTTGCCCTCTGGTGCGTTGGCGGCGATGGAGAACACCTGCAGTGGGCCTTCGGGCATGGAGAACAGCAGTACCCCGAGACACATCAAAGCACCCCCGATGAGCAGGATGCCCTGAATGGCATCCACCCAGATGACGGCGCGAATGCCACCCAGCATGGCGTAGGCCACAACGGCCATCGATGTGGCGACGATGACGACGTGCATGTCCCACCCCATCAGGATGTGCATCGGAACAGCCAGCAAGTAGAGGATGCTGCCCATACGGGCCACCTGAGTGAGCAGATAGCACGTCGAAGCATAAAGCCGTGCCCATCGGCCGAAGCGTTCTTCCAGGAAGGCATAGGCCGACACGTTGCCGCTTCGCCGATAGAACGGCACGAAATAGCGGGCGGCAAAGAAAGAGGCGATGGGGATGGAGAAAGAGAAGACCAGTGCGTTCCAGTTGCTGGCGAAGGCCTTGCCGGGATAGCCGATATAGCTGATGCTGCTGACGTAGGTGGCAAAGATAGACATGCCCACCACCCAGCCGGGCAGGCTGCTGTTGGCAGAGGTGAAGTCGCGTGCTGTCGCTCCGCGACGGAAGAACGAACAGCCGAACAGTACCACACCCAGCGTGAACACAAGGAATATCAGGAAATCGATGGTCTGCATATTTCAGTCTTTTTGGCTGCAAATATACGAAATAATCCTTGAATATTTGGCAGATTCGGCTAAATATCTTATCTTTGCACAACAAAACAGTTAGAAAAACAGCTAAAAAACAGAGCAGACACATGAAGGATTACGGATTTGTGAAAGTGGCGGCTGCCATTCCGAGCGTCAGGGTGGCCGATTGTGAATACAATGTAGAGCAGATGCTCCTGATGATGCACCAGGCCGACGAGCAGGGCGTTGAGGTGATGGTCTTTCCCGAACTGAGCGTCACGGGCTATACCTGCCAGGACCTCTTCAGGCAGAACGTTCTGCTGGAGCAGGCCGAACAAGGCATCGGGCGCATGATCGAAGAAAGCCTGCAGATGGACGTCATCGCCATCGTCGGCGTGCCTGTCGTCGTGGGCGACCTGCTGCTCAACTGTGCCGCTGTCATCCAGCGAGGCCGTCTGTTGGCACTCATCCCCAAGACCTACCTGCCCAACTACAGCGAGTTCTACGAGAAGCGGTGGTTTGCATCGTCGCAAGACCTTGAGGCAAAGGAGATTGTATTTGCCAAGACGCACATCGTCGTCTCGCCCGAACCTACGCTCATCCGCACGCAGCACGGCATCCTCTTCGGCATCGAAATCTGCGAGGACGTATGGGCTCCCGCTCCGCCCAGCAACTATCTCGCCTTGGCTGGAGCCGATATCATCTTCAACCTTTCAGCGAGCGACGAACTCATCGGCAAGCACGACTATCTGAAGAGTCTGCTGGCCCAGCAGAGTGCGCGCACCATTACAGGCTACGTCTACAGCGGATGCGGCTTCGGCGAAAGCACGCAGGACGTGGTGTACGGAGGCAATGCCATCGTCCATGAGAACGGCCATCTGCTCTGTGAGGCGGAGCGCTTCTCGCTGCAGCCGCAGATGATGACCACACAGATAGACGTAGAACTGCTGCGCAACGAGCGGCGTTCGAACAGTACTTATGTCAACGCACAACGCGGCCATAAGGCGCGCATCATCGATGCTTGCGGCAACGCCGTGGAGCGTAGCTTCAGGCTGGATCGATATGTCGATCCGCATCCCTTCATCCCCAAAGACGAGGACATGGCGCGCTCGTGCGAAGAGATTTTCAACATACAGGTGTGCGGGCTGGCCAAGCGACTGGTGCATACAAGGAGCGAGAAGGTGGTCATCGGCATCAGCGGCGGATTAGACAGCACACTGGCATTGATGGTCTGCGTCCGCACGTTCGACAAGCTCGGACTCGACCGCAAGGGCATCGTCGGCGTCACGATGCCTGGCTTCGGGACGACCGACTTCACCTACCATAACGCGCTGGCGCTGATGGACCTGCTGGGCATTACGCAACGCGAGATAAGCATTGCCAAAGCTGTGCGCCAGCACTTCGAGGACATCGGCCACGACGAAACAAACCACGACGTGACCTACGAGAACTCGCAGGCCCGCGAACGCACGCAGATACTGATGGACGTGGCCAACCAAGTGGGTGGACTGGTCATCGGAACAGGCGACCTCTCCGAGCTTGCTCTCGGATGGGCCACCTACAACGGCGACCACATGTCGATGTATGGCGTCAATGCCTCTGTTCCGAAGACGCTGATACAGCATCTTATTCGCTACGAGATGACCCGTACTACCGACCGTCGGCTGGCAGAGACCCTCCGCAATGTCATAGAAACACCGATTTCGCCTGAGCTGACGCCTGCCGACGAGAACGGGCAGATCAAGCAGAAGACCGAAGACCTGGTGGGTCCCTACGAGCTGCACGACTTCTTCATCTACCACTTCCTGCGTCACGGTTTTGCTCCCGATAAGATCCTGATGCTGGCTCTTCATGCCTTTTCCAGAGATGGCGAAAATCAATCCTTCTTCGACGAGGCGACCATACGCAAGTGGCTGCAGACATTCCTTCGCCGCTTCTTCGCCCAGCAGTTCAAGCGCTCATGCCTGCCCGACGGCCCGAAGGTGGGTAGCGTCAGCCTCAGTCCGCGCGGCGACTGGCGTATGCCCAGCGATGCCTGTAGTGCGCTGTGGCTGAAATGATTATCTATATTCTGTTACATTAACAAATCATCGTATGGAACCATTCCGACCAATGCGGCGCAAATGCCAGCAACTCTCCGAAGAGCAGAGCCGGAACATCCTCCAGAAGGCTACTGCCGGCACGTTGGCTCTGCTGGGCGACAACGGCTATCCCTATGCCGTTCCCATCAGCTACGTCTATGCCGACGGTGCGCTGTTTTTCCACAGCGCGCTGAGCGGTCATAAGGTCGATGCCATCAGACAATGCTCGAAGGCTTCGTTCTGTGTTATCGAAAGCGATGACGTCCAGCCGGAGCAGTATACAACCTTCTTCAGGAGCGTGATCGCTTTCGGCAGAATCCACATCATTGAAGACGATGCCGAAAAGCTGAGGGCAGCCCGCCGGTTGGGCGACAGATACAATCCTGGGCAAGAAGAAGCCTTGCGGCAAGAATTGGCGAAGGGACTGTCGCGGATGCTGATGATACGTATGGACATCGAGCACCTCACGGGGAAAGAAGCAATAGAACTTGTCCGACAAGGATTATAGTTGAGGCGACGTGTCTTTCAAGGAGAATAATACATGACAAGGCGGATATATCATCCGACGTGACATACTTTTTTTATCAACAGCATTTATTATTAGAAGCAAAACAAGATGAAAATCCTGATTCTACAAGCCTCTCCGAGGGCAAAAGGAAACACCGCATGGATGGCGGAAGAGTATAAGAACGCAGCCGAGGCCGCAGGTCACGAGGTGACGCTGGTGAACGTAGCGCGCAAGAAGATAGCAGGCTGTCTGGCCTGCGAGTATTGCCACAACAAGGGCAACGGTGCCTGCATCCAGAAAGACGACATGCAGGAGCTCTATCCCCTGATGGCTGAAGCCGAGGTGCTCGTTCTGGCGGCTCCTATCTACTACTTCACACTCTGCGCCCAGATTCAGGCACCCATCCAGCGTATGTACTGCGTCAATGCTCCCGCCAAGGTGAAGAAGATGGCGTTGCTCGTCTCTTCTTATTCGCCCGGTGTCTACAGCGGAGCTATCGCCGAATATCATGACATCTGCGACTACTGGCATGCTGAGGACTCTGGCATCGTCACAGCCATGATAGACGAGCAGAAGACCGAGGCGACGAAACAGAAGATTGCCGCTTTGGTTGGTAACCTTTAAAGAAAAAAAATCGGTCGGACGACCGATTTTTTTTTGTTCCTTCAAAACTTTATCCGCGAGCGTACCATTCTTCGCCCGTGCATGCTATTCTATGCTCTTTTCTATACGGCACATCATGCGATACGGACAATAGGCGCACATCTGACGGTCGTCGGTGGGCAAGAATGGCTCGTGGGGGGCGAACATCTGTGTCAGGACAGCCTGCAGGCGGCTCATGAAGTCGTTGCTGATGCTGCCGATGTCGTTGATGGTGGTGCCGCCGATGGCAAGCGTCGGATCGTAGTCGTCGCCTTTGGCGTGCTGAATGAAGAGAAGAGCCGGGCTGACAGGCAGGTGGCGCGGGTTGAGCTCAGCATCGTTGCGCACCATCTCGGCATAGACGAAGGTCTGCAGATAGTAGTCGGGATGCTTCTCGCGCATCATCGGTTGGGCGAAGACCTCGTCGATGGTGTCCATCTTTCGAGTCAATGCACGTGCCCCCGTCTTATAGTCGACCACGCGAATCTGGCTGTCGCCCACCTGGTCAAGACGGTCGATGATGCCGCGCAGCTGCAGGTCGAAACGTCCTTCGGA
>JAGBLC010000154.1 GCA_017635615.1 Prevotella sp. | reverse complement strand
TTCGGCAACTACGATAAGGTCTTGGCCGACACACCGCTCTTGGGATTTCTCCAGGGACTGGGAGTAGAGGTGCTTCGCATCGGGAAGTATGACACAGCCACGCTCGGCGGCAACTTCCTCTGTATCGCCCCCCGCCGCATCATTGCATCGGATGACCTCTCCGAGGCGTTCGTCGAAACGCTGAGGCGTCATCGCGTCGAGTTGGAAAGCTCTCCTACCGGAAATCTCCGTACTGGCGGAGGCAGCATCCATTGTGCAACACAAGTAATATCAAGGAAATGAAAGGCGGAAAAGTAAGATGTAAGTGTTGAAGGGCCCGCTCTGCCCGAAAGCCTACAGGCTTAGGGCGGAGCGGCTATCTGCCACTAACCCTCTCGGGCAGCTACACGCTGCAGCTATCCAACGACACGTACCTGTTCACAGGTATGATTGACTTGGAATAGCTTATATCTATTACTTATTTGTTAAATTTTAAATGTAAAGAAAATGAAGGAAAAGAAATCATTGATGCTATTACTGCTCATTCTACTGGCATCCTTGTTCAACATAGGTTGCGGCAGCGATGAAGATTCCTTGATTATCCCTAACCCAGAGGATAACGTGCCATCAGCAGACTCCCTCCAGTCGCACTTAAGAGACAGCATCGCCGGTACATGGAAACTTTCCAAGCAAGGAAGGGAAGTATGGGAATCTTATCCGTGGATATTGGAAATTCGGGAAGACAGTACGTTCACGCTGCGCTACACCCCTTATCAAAAGCCTGAATGGTTGGAACGAGAGGGAACCTATTTCTTCCCAAATGGAGCTAATATATGGGACAGTCCATATAATGGAGCTCGTGTATTTGAAATTGAGTTTGTAGTACCAGGAGTTGTGTTTGAAACACCACAAAGATTCACGTGCTATTATTGGCCTGATTCTATGCGCCTCTATGACGTGTACAATATTAATGTCTTTGATTTGTCACATTTATATTTAAGAGTAAAAGAGAATGAATAATATAAAGAAAAAATATTTAGTAGTTGCATTATTGACCCTTTCTATGAGCACGACTGCTCAGATTGAGAAGAACGAGTGGGGTTTCCCCAAGACTTATATACCCGATTTGCGTCAAAATTCACGAGTCACGACATCTGTTTTCTTCAATGATATCCTGCATGTAGGCTTAGAAGATAATTTCAAAGTCGAGGAGTTGAGAAGTATAGATCCGAAGATGCGGAACATGAAGTATGAACAATACTACAAAGGTTTGAAAGTAATGGGATGCGGATATACGATTCACTGCAAAGATGGCTTCATAACATGGGTTCATGGCAACTACGTACCCATAGATGATTTGAACACGACACCATCTATAACAGAAAAAGATGCTGTATGCCGCCTCGCCCATAAAGAAGGTCTTGATTTCGCATCCACAAGTGAATACGAAACCAAGTTGTTTGTAAGGCCACCCCAAAAACGAAATGAAGAATTCGAGGAAGAAGCGAGACTTGTATATCAGGTGTTTTTGCCTTTGTCTGAAATAATAGGATATGTTGATGCGCACAATGGTGAGGTAATATCCGCCTTTCCTTCTTCCTCCCATGTCGCCTCAACTGGAACCCTTTACACACTTTACAGTGGAATGAGACAGTCAACAACGAATTATAATGGAGGTAAATTCTATCTCGAAGACACAACACGTGGTGATGGCATTTATACATGGAACCTTAATGGCAACTCAACTTCTTCATGGAGAGTGGAATTGGAAGATGATAACAACATCTGGACAATTGCAGAACACCAAACAAACAATCTATATTTGGCCCATGATGTACAATGGGGGATGCAAGCCACTTATGATTATCTGTACAACAATCATGGCATAAGCAGTTTTGATGGTAATGGTCATTCACTTCATGGAAACATCAACTATGATAGTACAAGAGTTGATCATGCCGCTTGGAATAGCCCTGAATTAGGATTTGTTTTTTCAAAAAGAAGCAGTGTTGCAAAGCCATTGGTTTCTCTTGATGTCATAGCTCATGAGTTTGGACACGCTGTAGGATACGCAAAAATCGGATGGACAGCCTTCAATGATTCGTACGACTCGCTTTCAGTCGATGAAAAAATAGAAGTTCAAGGATGTGCAGAGGGGTTTAGTGACATTTGGGGTATTATTGTGGAATCGTCTGTCAAAGGTAGTTCCAACAGATGGAAGCTAGCTGAGGAATGCTTTGAGGATAATGCAAATTATAATTGTTTACGTAATGTTGAGAGTCCCGCCAGCACACATGCCTATGTGAAAACTGCGGACACATATAATGGACCAAGATATGATTTTACCGATTCTCATATTAAGGGGGGAGTTTTCTCGCGATGGTTCTATCTGTTGGCTAATGGAGGGTCTGGGATTAACGGAATAGGAAATAGTTATAATGTGGTAGGTCTTGGATTCAGTGCTGCGGAGAGTCTATTTGTTGATGCGATATATAGTGGCTGCTTGGGTGGTTGCAATGGATACTTGGCATTGAGAAACGCTTTTAAGCAATATGCGATAGACAACCTAAGCACATTCGATGTCCAGCAGATTGAAAACGCATGGTATGCCGTAGGTGTCGGTAGCAGACCTTCTCAGATAAGTATAAGTGGCTCATCCGTCTTGTGCAGTACAAACACATATTCTATAAGCGGGCTTCTCCCTTGCCATTCTGTAACATGGAGTCTCACAGGTGGAAACACTTCAAGTGTATCGCTTTCTCCCAACACACCTTCAGCTAATCAGTGCACGCTTACCGTAAGCAATCTGAACACATTCAACTCCGTAACATTGACAGCCGAAATAAAACTGTTCGGCACCACAGTTGGTACAATTAGCAAGCAGATTACCAAGTCGGCAGGATTCTCGGGAACCTACGAGGAAACGAGTATCCTGTACAACGGTAGCTTCACTCCGTCCATACCACTAACGGCTATCCCCGGTTCAAGGGAAATGGATGTCTACGTCGGAGGCCTCGTGAAAGTAAAATCCGACTACTTCAGCGGCAAGTCTATCAGCATCAGCGGACCCTACACGGATTACTACCGCTCTGGCAGCTTGGTGAGGTCACGCTCAGCATTCCCGAGCTACGCTCGCCTACCCGTAGCCTTTCGTGGTCTGGTGCTCCTGTCGTCATCACAGTGCAGGCAGAAGGCTGCGACGATGAAGTCCGGCTGAAGTTTTTCCCAGCCATCATGCTCGACGACTATAGCCTCAACATCTCTCCAGATGGCAACAGTACATATACCCTGAGCCTGATAAGGAAAACGGAGGACGGGAACATTCCGGAAGCAGGCTCGGCGACAGAAGAGTGCGAAGCCCCGCGTTTGTTCAGCAAGCCCTGGACCTTGGACGTGACCAATGCCCTTACCGGCCGGAAGGCATTCTCGAAAGAAATGGACGAACCCACGTTCCTCCTCCATACGGATGGATGGGCGCCTGGTGTCTACGTCGTCCGCGCCCTGGTGGGAGATGAATCGCTTGCGGGCAAGATTACGGTGAAATGATTGTTGGCCTTTTCAATTTCTGAGCATATTTTTTGAGATGTAAGTGCAGATGGCCCGCGCTGGCTCCTCGCAAGAGAGGGGCGGCGCGGGCATCTTGGTATTATCCCCCTCTCCAAAAGGGAGGAGTTCCCACGTGCCTCGCCACCGTAGGGGCGGAACAGCGTTTCCGCCAGCAACAACACATAAGTGACATCCGTGACAGGTGTCACGCTGGGAAGCGTGACCTCCTACGTTAGCGCATAGGTGGCAGTGTAGGAGGCGACGCTTCCTTGCGTCGCAACAGCACGTAGGGAGTGGCAACCTCCTTTTCTCCTATACTCCGTAGAAATATTTATCTCACGCAGAGCCGCGGTGACTATAGAACTATGCGAAGAGAAGGTTTTTATTTCTTTTGTCTACGGAGTATAGGAGAAAGGGAGACTGGGCCATTGGGACTTTTACGGAAGATGGGGATTGCAAACCCCCGACTCGCAGCAGCCGAATTTCAAATTCGGCTGAACGAGAGCATGTCTGCCGGTACATCGGATAAGTCGAGGGTATTCTTGCTCTGGCAAGCGACCAAGGTCAGGCGGCACATTCAGGGACGCGGCGGGTCGCGCCGTATTTGTATTTGCGTCAGATACAGTCTGTATTTGCCGTGTATACAGTTTGTATATGCCGCAGATACAAACTGTATATGCCGCAAATACAAATGCGAGAAGACATCGAATGCGTTAATTTATATAAAATGTAGGGACAGACTGTCGGCATTCGCATAAAAATGATTACTTTTGCAAACGATGCTACGCGTACTCATTATCAATACAAGCGAACAAACGGGCGGTGCTGCACAGGCGGCTCACCGACTGATGGTAGCCCTCAACACCAACGGTGTGGAGGCACGGATGCTGGTGGCCGAGAAGCTGAGCGACGATCCGCGCGTGGTGGCGCTGCCCTCGCATTGGCGCCACCGGATGCACTTCCTCTGGGAGCGGCTATGTCTGTTTGCCCACCTGAGGTTCAGCCGGCAGAACCTTTTTCAGATAGACATGGCCAATGCCGGTACAGACATCACGAAGACAGCGGCCTTCCGTCAGGCTGACGTCATTCACCTGCATTGGGTGAACCAAGGCATGCTCTCGCTCCGTGACATCGAGCGTATCCTGCAGAGCGGCAAGCCCGTGGTGTGGACGATGCACGACCTGTGGCCCGCTACGGCCATCTGCCACTATGCCCGCGGATGCGAATGGTATCATGAGTCGTGCCACCACTGCCCCTTACTGCCTGACGGCGGAAGACGGAACGACCTGTCGGCCCGTGTGTGGCGGCGCAAGCAACGCATGCTCTCGCGGGGCAGGATAGCCTTCGTGGCCTGCAGCCAATGGCTCGAAGGCGAGGCACGCAAGAGCGCCCTGTTCAAAGAGCAGACCGTCACCAACATACCCAACCCCATCGATACCAGCATATTCCGCCCCATCGACCGCCAGGAGGCACGCCGACAGCTGGGACTGCCCGAACAGGGGCGTATCATCCTCTTCGTGTCGCAACGCGTCACCGACGAGCGGAAGGGCATCAGCTATCTCATCGAAGCCATCGACCTGCTTGTCAAGAACAACGCTTCGTGGCAGAAAGACACCACCATTGCCATCCTCGGCGGACAGGCCGACGAGGTGGCAAGCCGACTGGCGATGCCTGCCCACCCGTTAGGATATATCAGCGACGTAGAGACAATTGTCAGGGTGTATAATGCGGCCGACGTGTTCGTCACGCCCTCGCTCGAGGACAACCTGCCCAACACCATCATGGAGGCAATGGCTTGCGGTGTGCCCTGCGTAGGGTTCCGCGTGGGCGGCATTCCCGAGATGATCGACCATCAGCTGACGGGCTATGTGGCGCGATTTGCCGACTCAGTCGACTTGGCGACAGGCATCGACTGGGTTTTGAACCATCCATACCGCCGCAGTCTGTCGGCAGCATCGCTGCAGAAAGTGGCCGACAGCTACTCTCAGGCCAGCGTTGCCCGACGTTATACGGAAGTTTATGAGCAAATGATTAAAGAGAAAGGACAGCCATCATGTTGAAGATTACGGTGGTCACCATCACCTATAATGCCGCCAAGGTGCTGCAGCGAACGCTCGACAGTGTGATGCAGCAGACCCACCGCGACGTGGAGCACCTGATTGTAGACGGGGCATCGAAAGACGACACCGTCGAGCTGGCACGCCGATACCAGCAGCAGTCGGATGGTGCCGGCAATGGTCACAGCGTCGTCATCACGTCGGAGCCCGACAACGGCATCTACGACGCGATGAACAAAGGGCTGCGACAGGCTACGGGCGACTACATCGTCTTTATGAATGCGGGCGACACGTTCCATGCTCACGACACATTGGCACGCATCGCCCAGTTGTGCGAAACGGCCGACGAGCTGCCTGCCGTTGTCTATGGCGACACCCACATCGTGGATGGCGAAGGGCGCTTTCTCTATCGGCGGCGACTGACACCGCCCGAAAGGCTCTCGTGGCGGTCGTTCCGCAGCGGTATGCGCGTATGCCATCAGGCCTTCTATGCCCGTCGCGACGTGGCACAGAAGACACCTTACGACCTGCGTTACCGCTTTTCGGCCGATGTAGACTGGTGTATCCGCGTGATGAAGGAAGCTGCGGAGAAGAAGCTACAATTGATAAACAGCCACGAGGTGGTGGCCGACTATTTAGAAGAGGGTGCCACGACACAGCACCACCGTGCGTCGCTCCGCGAACGGTTCGACGTGATGCGCCGCCACTATGGACTGCCCACGACGCTGCTGATGCACGCCTGGTTTATCGTACGAGCCGCCATACATCGTCGATAGTGCCGCTGAAGGGTCCGGGATGCTCTATCTTCAGCGTACACATGGCAGCGGCAAAGCGCCCTGCCTCGTCGCAGTCCATCCCCTTGGCCCGGCAGTAGAGATAGCCGGTGGAGAAGGTGTCGCCGCAGCCCGTCACGTCGACGTTCTTCTTCGGTTCGTAGGCTGGTATGTCGTAGTATTTGCCGTCGGCATAGATGAGCGAGCCATAGCTGCCGAAGGTGACGACCACTTCGCGGACGCCCCATCCGTTGACGACACGGGCCACCCGGCGCGGGTCTTTCTCGCCCGTGACGACCTCCATCTCATACTCGTTGAGCTTCAGCATGTCGGTCATTTCCAAAACGCGCCGCTTCTCAGGCCAGTCGACGGCCACGACCTGTTCACCGCGCACCTCGCGCAGATAGCCCTGCACATCGATGCTCACCTTTCCCTTGTTGGCAAGACACTCGACGACCTCGGGCGAGAAGTCGTCGCTCAGGAGCGAACCGAGGTGGAACACACGCGCCTCCAGTCCTTCCATCTGTTCCGGAGTGAAAGCATCCGACTTGGCCAGCACCCGCTGCGTGCGTGCATTCTTGTCGCGGCCATACCTATTCTCGAAAAACACCGTGTCGCGACTCTCGAAGGCCACCACATCGATGCCCTCGCGGCGCATCTGCTCGACGGCACTGAAGTCTTTCGGCGCAATGGAAGTGACGAGCTGGAACGACACGTCCTTGGGCAAGCGGTTCATGCCGTAGGCGAAATAATAGGCCGTGCCGCCATTCTGATAAAACTCGTTGTCGGGCGTCACAATCTTGTCGAGCGTGATATGCCCGATACAGCAAATATCTTTCATTCTTTATATTTTGTTGGACAAGGAACAAATGCTATTGCACCTCCTCGCCCTGTAAATTGGGTGCAAATATAGCAAAAAAACAAGAAACTCGGCAAGCAAACCAAAAAAATTGTCAATTATCAATTGTCAATTATCAATTATTTCGTACCTTTGGCGATGCCGAAGATACTCTCGTTCGACAATAAAAATGCAAAAAATGCTTTTTTCATTTTGTATTGTGCTCACTTATTCGTACCTTTGCAGCCGAATTATATAGCTATACACATTTTGATGACATTTGAAGAATTAGGCGTCAGCAGTGAGATACTGCAAGCCATTACAGAGATGGGCTTCGTCAACCCGATGCCCGTACAGGAGGAGGTGATTCCTTTTTTATTGAACACGAAGCCACACATCGCCTCCGACACCGAAGATGAAACCGAAAAACCGAACGACAACACCGACGGCGAGACAGCCAAGGATGTGAACGCTTCCGACCTGATAGCCCTGGCGCAGACGGGTACGGGCAAGACAGCGGCCTTCGGCATTCCGCTGCTGCAGCGGCTCGACACCGACAGCCGACAGACACAGGCACTGGTGCTCAGTCCGACGCGCGAACTGTGTCTGCAGATTGCCGACGACATCCGCGACTTCTCTAAATATATGAAAGGTGTGCACGTGGTACCCGTCTATGGCGGTGCCAGCATCGAGCAGCAGATACGCGCCCTGCGCCACGGGGCGAACATCATCGTGGCCACGCCCGGACGACTCATCGACCTGATCAACCGAGGCAAGGCCGACATCACAGAGGTGGCAACCGTCGTGCTCGACGAGGCCGACGAGATGCTCAACATGGGCTTCTCGGAGAGCATCAACGAGATTTTCGAACACCTGCCCAAGGAGCGCAACACCCTGCTCTTCTCGGCCACGATGAGCCGCGAGATAGAGAAGATAGCCCTGAGCTATCTGCACAACCACCGCGAGATTGTCGTCGGATCAAGAAACGAGGGTGCCGAGAACGTCAACCATATCTATTATATGGTCAACGCCAAGGATAAATACCTGGCGCTGAAGCGTATCGTCGACTACAACCCGCGCATCTTTGCCATCATCTTCTGCCGCACGAAGATAGAGACGCAGGAGATAGCCGACAAGCTCATCAAGGACGGCTACAACGCCGAGGCCTTGCACGGCGACCTCTCGCAGCAGCAGCGCGACCTCACGATGCAGAAGTTCCGCCAGCACCTGACGCAGCTGCTCGTGGCCACCGACGTGGCAGCACGCGGACTGGACGTCGACGACCTGACGCACGTCATCAACTTCGGTCTGCCCGAAGACATCGAGAACTACACCCACCGCTCGGGCCGCACCGGACGCGCCGGCAAGAAGGGCACGAGCATCAGCATCGTCCACTCGCGCGAGAAGCACAAGATACGCCGCATCGAGAAAGAGATTGGCAAGGAGTTTGTCGAGCAGGAAATACCCAAGGCCGAGGAGATTTGCAAGAAGCAGCTCTACAAGGTGATGGACCAGATTGTCAAGACCGACGTGGAGGAGGAGCAGATTGCTCCGTTCATGAAGGACATCAGCCGCTACTTCGAATATATCGACAAGGAAGACATTATCAAGAAGATTGTCAGCATCGAGTTCGGAAAGTTCCTCTCCTACTACGCCAACGCTCCGGAGATAGAGAAACCTGCCTCGTCGAGGAAGAGAAGCGAGGAACGAGGAGAGAGACGTGAAGGCGGCCGACGCAGCCGGAAGGCCGAAGAGGGTATGCGCCGCCTGTTCATCAACCTGGGTAAGAAGGACGGTTTCTATCCGGGCGAGCTGATGCAGTTCTTGAACCGTAACCTCAGCGGACGGCAGGAGGTGGGACACATCGACCTGCAGAACACCATCTCGTTCTTCGATGTTCCCGAAGAGGATGCGTCGCGCGTGATGCGAGCCCTCACCGGCAAGCGCTACAAAGGGCGCGAGGTGCGCTGCAACGACGGAGATGCTGATAAAAGAGGAGAGAGAAATGCAGATAAGAGAGGAGAGAGAAGGGAGAAGAAGCGCGACAGGCGCAGCGACCGCGACTTTGGCTCGTCGAAGCAGAACGAGCCCTTCTATGCTCCCTTCATAGACGGAAGGAAAGGGCGCGGCGGCAAGCAAAGCGGCCCCGTCAAAGGCAATGCCCGCGGTGGCGACTGGCGACAGTTCTTCCAGAAAGAGATAGACCTGCGCGGCTCTGAGCCCGACTTCAGCGAAGAGGGGTGGGCTCGTCGGCGACCGAAGAAGAAAAACGGATAAAATAACTAACCAAAAACCCAAAGAACATGAAAAGGCTATTGACAGTAATCGTATTCCTCGCCGCCATCCTCATAGTGGGATGGTGCGTGATGCAATGCCAGCAACAGAAGGAAGAGCCAACATCGTTGGCCTGGTACGAAGACGAAGAGGCACTCATGGCCGACCTCACGGCAGCCATCGAAGATGCCCAGAAGCTCGACTCGACGAAGATCTCGCACAAGCTGATGCCCATCCGCAAGGACATTGCGGGAGAAGAGTGGATCAACGAAGACGGTCACGACATGGTTCTCGTACTCACGCTGGTAGACTCAAGCCGTATGGAACGCTTCTTCAGCGGCGAAGGAGCCTATCGCATCGACCGTGAGACAGGCACATGGGTGTCCATCCCTGCCGACTGGAAGAGCCACAAAGCCGACTTCGAAGGGCTCGACAGCGTGGCCACACACATGCGCATGCTGCAGCTCTACGGTCTCAGTCCCGACTGCGACTACGACATCTTCGTGCTCTTCTACGCCGACCCGAAGGGGATGTTCCGCCCAGCCCACGACCCCGACATCACAACGACATCGGTGGGACTGGACTTTCCCGACTATGCCGACGAAAAATACACCGTCGGCGAGACCAACTTCCGCGAGTGGTACCGCTACAGCATCACACAGGCCTACGAAGACGACAGTCCGCTGCCCTGGACGCAGATGGGCTACACCTACGACTGGCACAAAGGGGCTCCCCGTGAAGGTCTCTCTGAATATATCGTCAGCCACCATACGCTCATCAAGGTGAAGGAGTGCATCAAGGCCAACGACTTCATCAAGAACTTATAGAAACGTTTGCTGGTTTGGGAGATTGGTGAAAAAAAAGGAATCCCGACATGCCATCGCATATCGGGATTTCTTTTTCGTGTTGTCCAAGGCGGATTCGAACCACCACAAACAGAACCAAAACCTGTTGTGCTACCATTACACCATTGGACACCGGTTTTTACTAATACTGCAAGTGAAAACGATTATTACGGGTGCAAAGGTAGTGGTTTTTTACGCCACTACCAAATATTTTCGCACTTTTCTGACTATTTGACGGTCAAAAGGAAGTAATTCTTCTTGCCTTTCTGCACCAAGAGGTACTTTCCGTCAATCAAGTCGTCGCTTGTCACCGGGCGGTCGAAGGCCGAAAGCTTTTCCTTGTTGAGCGATACGCCGCCACCTTGCACCATCTTGCGCATCTCACCCTTCGAGGGGAACACCTGCGCAGCCTGAGTGAAGATCTCAACGGCAGGCTGGCCGAGCACATCGCTCGTGATGTCGAAATGGGGAACACCGTCGAAGACGTCGAGGAAGGTCTGCTCGTCGAGTTTCTCCAGAGCTTCCTTCGTGGACTTGCCGAAGAGGATGTTCGAAGCCTCGATAGCCATGTCGAGAGCCTCCTGCGAGTGAACCATCACCGTCACTTCCTCGGCCAGACGCTTCTGCAGAATGCGACGGCCGGGATCTTGCTTGTGCTCCTCGACGAGAGCATCGATGGTCTCCTTGTCCAAAGAAGTGAAGATCTTGATGTAGCGCTCGGCATCCTCGTCGCTGACGTTGAGCCAGAACTGGTAGAATCGGTAGGGCGTGGTGCGTTTCGGGTCGAGCCAGATGTTGCCCTGCTCCGTCTTGCCGAATTTCTTGCCGTCGGCCTTGGTGATGAGCGGACAAGTCAGAGCAAAGGTCTCCACCTCGCTGCCCAGCGTGCGGCGGATGAGCTCCGTACCGGTGGTCATGTTGCCCCACTGGTCGTTGCCGCCGAGCTGCAGCTTCACACCTTTGTGCTGGTAGAGCCAGAG
>JAGBLC010000153.1 GCA_017635615.1 Prevotella sp. | reverse complement strand
GCTGAGGTGTTGCAAGTGTCGCATCTCATAAACCAGCCTCATTTCGTTGATACGATTGGAGGACTTCACATAACTACTTTCATTGGGCTTCTTCACCATAATTCTTGAACTTTTGGTGTCAACCTTATTTAAAATAAGACACTTGTAACCCTTTATTTCCCTTAAATAAGTTAATTAACATGGTTGTTTTATGGGTTTTCCGCTGAATGTTTGTAACTTTGCAGGCTGAATGAAGAAAGGGTTTACCATATTGGCCTTGCTTTTTGTTGCCATCTTTGTGGCAACACAGGCCATGATGCTCCCTTCCGCAAGCTATGAGCGGCGTGCTGCCAGAAGTCTTGCGGAGCCCGACAGTGCCGATGTGGAGGCCGCCAAGGCAGACTCCGCCGCCGACACGATATCGCTGCCCGACAGCGCATCGGTGGGCGACAGCGCCTTGCTGCCCGACACCACACAGATGGACTCGCTGCAGCTGGCCGTCTATCGCCACAACAAAGCCATCGACGACTCCATCCGCGCCGACTCGCTCAACCGCCAGAAGAAAAACTCCATCGAAGCACCCGTAGTATATACTGCTAACGACTCCATCGTCTACGATGCCATCGGCAAGAAAGCCTACCTCTATGGCGAGTCGACGGTGAAGTATCAGAACATGGACCTGGCGAGCGACCGCATCAGCATCAATCTGGACAGCAACATCGTGCATGCCACGGGAGCCTATACCGACTCTACCGAGACGGAGATCAAGGGTAAGCCCGTGTTCCAGATGGGGCAAGACACATACGATAGCGACACGATGTCGATGAACTTCAAGACCAAGAAGGGCCTTATCGGCAACGTCCGTACCGAGCAGGAGGACGGATTCCTCTTCAGCGAGCGCAGCAAGCGCAACGAGAAGGGCGACTTCTTTCTTGAGCACGGACGCTACACCACCTGCGACGCCGAGCATCCCGACTTCTATATCGCCCTCTCCCGGGCGAGGGTCCGCCCGGGCAAGGATGTCGTCTTCGGACCGGCCCACCTCGTCGTGGCCGATGTTCATCTGCCGCTGGCCATACCCTACGGCTTCTTCCCCTTTTCGAAGAGCTATTCGAGCGGATTCATCATGCCCACCTACGGCGATGAGAGCGCACGCGGTTTCTACCTTCGCGACGGCGGCTATTATTTTGCCATCAGCGACAAGGTAGACCTGAAACTCCTGGGCGAGATCTACACGAAGGGGTCGTGGGGCGTCAGTGCCGCGAGCAACTACCGCAAACGCTATCGCTACAACGGATCGTTCCTTTTCAGCTATCAGGACACGAAGAATGGCGACAAGGGAATGCCCGACTTTACTGAGCAGGAGAGCTTCAAGATACAGTGGCGCCACTCACAGGATTCGAAGGCCAATCCCTTCAGTTCGCTTTCTGCCAGTGTCAACTTCGCAACATCGAGCTATGAGCGCAACAACCTGTCGTCGCTCTACAACCCGCAGTCGATGACACAGAGTACCCGCACATCGTCAGTGTCGTATTCCACCAACTTCTCGAGCATTGGTATGACCATCAGCACCACGATGAACCTCAACCAGAACATGCGCGACTCTACCATCGACCTGACCCTGCCCGACCTGAACATCTCCATCTCGCGTTTCTATCCCTTCAAGCGGAAGCATGCCGCAGGCAAGGAGCGTTGGTACGAGAAGATTGCCATGTCGTATACCGGACAGATCTCTAACCGTATCTCGACAAAGGAGAACAAGCTGATGCACTCGTCGCTCACCAAGGACTGGCGCAACGGCATGAACAACTCGATACCCGTGAGTGCGTCGTTCACGCTCTTCGACTACATCAACGTTACGCCGTCTTTCAACTTCACCGACCGTGTCTATCTGAATAAGACCATGCGCTCATGGGACGATGCGACACAGAGAGAGGTGGCCGACACGCTTAACGGCTTTTACAACGTCTACAACTGGAACATGAGTCTATCGATGAGCACGAAGCTCTATGGTATGTTCATTCCTAACAGGAAGCTCTTCGGCGACAAGGTGCAGGCCATCCGCCACGTCTTCACGCCGCAGGTGAGTTTCAGCTACTCGCCTGATTTCAGTGCATCGCGCTATGGCTACTACGAGACGTACCAGAAGACAGATGCCGAGGGGAACGTGTCACTTGTAGAATACTCACCCTTTTCCAACGGGATGTATGGCGTGCCAGGCAAGGGAATGATGGGTAACATCACCTTCGATGTGGGCAATAATATCGAGATGAAGGTGAAGTCGGATGCCTTGAAAGACTCTACGGGCTACAAGAAAATCAGTCTAATCGATGAGCTTGGCGCCAGCATGTCGTACAACATGGCTGCCAAGGAGCGTCCTTTGAGCGACCTCTCCATGCGACTGCGCCTGAAGCTTACCAAGAGCTATACGTTCAACCTTAACGCACAGTTTGCCACTTACGCCTACGAACTCGACGAGAACGGCAGACCCTTTGTCGGTACTCATACAGAATATAGCAAAGGACGTTTCGGCCGATTCCAGGGTATGTCGCAGAACCTGTCGTACACCATCACGCCTGAGAAGATACTACGCTTCTTCAGAGGTGAGAAGAAAGAGGATAAGAATGAAACCGATGACGACGAGGATGACGATGAGTTTGACATCAACTCGAATATCGACGACGACCTGGAGCGCGGTAAGCGTCCGGCCAAGAGCAGTGAGAGCGGTAAGGCGGAGACCGATGCCGATGGCTATATGGCTTTCAAGATGCCCTGGTCGCTTACCATCGGCTATGGCATCAGTATGCGTGAGAACACAAGCGGGCAGTTCAACGAGAAGCGGATGCGCTATCCCTATAAGTTCACGCAGAACCTCAATCTGAGCGGCAATATCAGCATCGCTGCTGGTTGGAATATCTCGTTCTCCAGCGGTTACGACTTCGAGAACAAGGCCATGAGTATGACAACGGCATCGCTAACGCGCGACCTGCATTGTTTCAATATGTCGGCCTCTGTCGTACTGGCTCCCTATACTTCGTACAATTTCACTTTCCGATGCAATGCCTCCACGCTGACCGATGCCCTCAAATACGACAAGCGGTCGGGCTATTCGAATGCCGTGCAGTGGTATTGATTGATATCTGAATATGTTTCTACTTAGTGTGATATTCTTGTTGTTGACTGTTCAGGTTCATGCAACCGAGCGAGAAGATTTGTTGCATGTGTATAATACGTGGAGTCGTTTGCCGAGTAAGGACTTGTGCGACAAAGCATACAGCTATCTTTCTCGTCCTGCCACACGCGACAGTGCGTTGGTTTGCTACAACATCCTGCAGAACAGGTACAACGACCATCAGATCAAGAGCGGCGATGAGGGCTATGTGGTGAAAGCCCTGACCAACATGGGCATTATGTATATGACATTCTACTACGACTACAAGAAATCATACGAATACCTGCTGTTGGCCGAGAGGGTAGCCCTTGAGTATCATCATCTTGACAAGCTGCCATCCATCTATATAGCACAGGCGAACATCATGCAGATGGGTGAGTTACAGTTCTCAGTCGAAGATGTGATCGGCGTTCTTCGTAAGGCTTATCGTCAGGCAACTGAGAACCAGGTGTGGGACATGATGGAACTCTCTCTATCGGATCTTCTCGACGAATGCATTGTGAAGGGGAGAATTGCCGACGTGCGCGAAGACATTGAGACGTTCAGGCATCTTACTGACTATCGTGATGCCGGGCAGCGTACGAGCATCGAATGGAAATGTAAGGCCGCCGAAGCAGTTGGACGTGGCGACTATGCCGTTGCAGGCGACTGTTATTTGACTGCTTCCACGATTGCTCCTGACACGATCTTGGCACCCCTAAAACAGATGAACGACTTGCTGATGGCAGGTGAGTGCTATTCCAAGGGCCGAAACTTTCAAAAAGCAGAGTTTGCGCTCCGGCAGGCACTGTCGTTGGCACAGGCCAATGGCAACAAAGACTACCTGAAGAGTATATACGAAGAGCTGAGCAATATGTACCGAAGCATGGGTGACACCGAGAAGCAGCAGTACAACGAGTATCTCAGCCTGAAATACAAAGACTCCCTGATGACGGAAGGCCGGTTGGCCAATGTTGCCAGCGTGAAGCTGACAGACGAGCTGAATAGCATGAACCAGACCGTGAGGATGCTGAACGAAAAGCGGCGGCTTCAGTCTATACTCCTGATTGTTGCTGTCCTTGTCGTCTTAGTTATTAGCTTTCTGTCGTATCGTTTATATCGTTCTTATCGGCTGGTTCAAGCCGACCATTATCGTCTTTATTTAAATAATGTGGAGTTGCTGCGTCGGGATGCCGAGGAGCAGGAGCGCATCGCTGAACTGAAGAGGCAGGTTGAAGAGTCAGTGCGGCGTATAGGGGCGAGGAAGGAAACAGAGGTGCAGAGTGCGGAGTCGTCTGTTGGTGAGCCCAAGCGTCGGACAGCAGACACCCTTGGGCGAAAGGAAATGGAGGAGGTCATCCAGAAAGTGAAAGACGTGATGAACTATTCCTCGGAAATCTTCAGCTATGGTTTCACGCTCAATCGCTTGGCCGACTTGGTGGGATTGCGCCATCATCTTGTTTCGCAGGCCATCAACGAAGTGTATGGCCACAATTTTAATGTATTGCTCAACGAGTATCGTATCAAGGAGGCTTGTCGTCGACTGAACAATCGTGACGAGTATGGCAACTTCAGTATTGAGGGTATAGCTCAGAGTGTCGGATTCAAGTCGCGTACCAACTTTTCTGCCCTATTCAAACAGACAACGGGGCTGACACCTTCTGAATATCAAAAGTTGTCGAGGAAGCCTAAAGCCTGACAAAACCTGTCTTTATTCGCGAAATACAGACCGTCGTTTGTATTTATCTATCATCTGATACATGCTGAAAGCCCTTTTGCTTGCAGGGTTTTCAGTAAATCAATAATTTTGCCGACGAAAAAGCGTCAGCAACAGGTTGTGGGTTCCCGCCTGCCTGACATGTAAACAAGTGGAGCCAGGCAAAATTATCAAATCATGAAAAAAACCATTACTATTCTCTCCGCAGGTGCCATGGCGCTCATGTTGGCGATGCCAACGGCGGTGCAGGCTCAATCGCGTCTGCAACTAACGGAGAAAGCGCAGGGTGCCCTGCGGGTGTCATCCCAAGTCCTATCGTCAGTGACTCCCACCCATCTGAAGGTAAACAAAGCCCAAACCCAAGAAGACATTTTGATTGACGAAGACTTTTCTTATTTCACCGCAGGCACGATGAGTCGTCCAGACACGACAAAGTATATTGCCTCGCAATACTATGAGCCTGGCATCTATATCGACCCATCGCTGACAAAAGACGGCACTTGGATAGGCGACGGCGTATTTTCTGCAGGTGGTGCTGTCTATCTTTGGTCACCCAACCCGCAGGGGCAGTCGTTTATCTCCACGCCGCTGGGTGACTATTCCGGCGATCTGGTCATTACCTGCAAGGCGAAAGCATTGACACCGTGGGTGGTCACCGGCGTCAACGAGGACGGTAGCTACCATTGGGGAGTGCTGTCAGGATCAGGTCTTGGCATCCAAGTTCGTAAGGGAGGCTACGGTGGCGACGAGTTTGCCGACACCGACGACAGCCCGCAGACCAGTATCCGACTCTATGAGGGACAGGGGTGGACGCGTCTGACCATGACTATCCGCAACTATTCAGCCGACAACGATGGCTTTATTTGCTTCTATTCGAATGGTGCAGTGCTGATTGATGATATTCAGGTGACGACGCAGACCAACTTTATCGCCTCTCCAAAGCTCAATGGGGTGACCGATTTCCAGAAAAATCAGTTCACAATCAGTTGGCAACCCGTTCGCAAGGCATACAACTACTATGTGGATTTCTACAAGAAAGTGTATCTATCGGACGAGGAAGGACTCTATCAGGAGGGATTTGAGGAAGCTCTGTCGGAAGAATGGGTGTCCACATCATCCACTATCTCCGACAACGAGGGCGCTGACGACACCAAGGGACTTGTCCTCCATAACGGAGACAGTATCACAACGCCCAACAACGGTGCCACCTATAAGGAGGCCAATGTCTTCATCAGGCTTGTCGACCCAACCATCGACAAGAGCGATCCTTATTGGAAATGGTCTGTCAACGGCAGGATCTATCTCGATGCCTTGACAGAGGCCGGATGGAAACAGATAGGATATTTCAATGCCAGCTGGTTTGTCAATGGTGATGTCTGCGACCTGACAGAGGAGATGGACGAGTTCGCTCATAAGTATTATGCTGTCCGCTTCCGTCCGCAAAACCTTAGCGAAGGTGCCTATTTCGTGCTCGACAATATCAACATCGCCACCAATCGCCCCTCAAAGCTGGAGTTTGTTGAAGGCGAAAGGTCTATGTATAATGGCGATGGTGACAACTACACATTCTACGACATGACCAACGCAACAGAATATACATTCACCAACCTTGATCCTGAGACAGAGTATTTCTACGGCGTGCGCTCCCACTATGTCACCATGTTCTCACAGCATGCGCTCTATCATGCGTTCAACGTTTGTGCGCCTGAAGCGAAGGAGGCTACCGACATTGACTTGCGCGGCAGCTTTACCGCCAACTGGGAGGCAGCGCCTAAGGCCACAGGTTACAACGTGAATCTCTATGGTGTCTATCGTGCCAGGACCGATGTCGAGGACTTCACCATCATGGAAGAAGACTTCGACAAGATTGATGACGGCATCACCTCTGCCACCTCGTTGGCTGATGCGGAATATATGGGCAACTACCGGGACACCTCACTCGACGATTTCACCATGCTCCCCGGATGGATTGGCAACGGTAACATCATCGCACAGGGCATGCTTGGCTGCGAAGAGGTTACTTACTACTCGAATATCATCAAGACACCTGCGGTCTACGTGGGCAATGGTGACAAGGTGAGAATCACCCTGAAGGTATGGGGCTATGCGAAAGATGGTATCGTGCTGCGTATCGAGGGACAGGAGTACTCCATTGCTTTCCAGCCAGTCGGCAGTGAGGGTTGGGGTGTCATTGATGGCTATGTCGATGTACCAGTTTCCAGTGAGACGATACAGCCCGTTATCTATGCTTCCGAGTATTATCCGTTTGTCATCGATTATATCCGCTTCTCACAGGACTTGAAGGCTGGCGACATCGTCTACTCGTGGCTGCAGTCGGCATCGACGGACAACGAGACCTTCAGCTATACTTTCAACAATCTCTCTGACTATGACTTCAACTTGTTCGGCTACGAAGTTACTTCTACCTTCGAACTCGAAGGACAGACAACCACATCGCAGCCGTCTGAACTCATGCTCGTCAGCTTCGACGACACGCCAACGGAAATCTCACAACCCGCCCTACGCCATTCTTTCCCCGAAGAATATTACACGGTAGACGGCCGACGCATGGAGTCTCTCCAAAGTGGGCTGAACATTGTGAGAATGAAAGACGGCTCAGTGCGTAAAATGATCAGACGTTGAGCATTGAACATTGAACATTGAGCATTGAGCATTGAACATTGAACATTGAGCATTGAGCATTGAAATGAGGTATTTATCAGTCTTATGCGGTGTCTTCTTCTTGGCCTCTGCAGGTTGTAAGGCACAGACTTATCTGGAGTGTGACTTCAGCCAAGGCATTCCCTCGGACTTCATCTTGATAGACAACGATGGACTTACTCCGTCGCAGGACATGAAGAACATTGGCTTTGATGAAGGCACCGCATGGATTGTTGCTACACCGAAGAATAGCAGCAACAAGGCGGCATGCAGCACATCGTGGTATCAGCCAGCCGGACAGTCGGACGACTGGCTGATTACTCCGCCCATCTACATCGCTGACGAGCATGCCATCCTGAAATGGAGGGCGATGGCTTACGACAAGAAGTACCGCGACGGTTATTCTGTTTATGTCTCTACAACAGCAGGCGTCACCCTTGACGATTTCGAGCGCGACCACCCACTTCTGAAAGTACCTGCCGAGGAAGCTGAGTGGAAGCTTCACAAAGTTTCACTTGACAGCTACAAGGGGCAGACTATCAGAATAGCCTTCGTAAACGACTCTGAGGACAAGAGCAGACTTTTTGTCGACGACATCTTTGTCGGTGTCAGTTCCACCGTACTCCTCACTCTCAACATGGACACAAGAGTACCCACAATGGGACCCACCGATGTCTGTGGCATAGCATATACCGAAGAGGAAGACCCCGTTCGCGGGTTCACCATTGGGTTGGAGTATGGTGGCAACACTTATACGCAGCACTTTGATGACATCCTCGTCGCAGGAAAGCCCGTCGCCTTTACACTCGATGAAAAACTGCCACTTGGCTTCCATGAGGAGTTGCCCTATACTATTTGGATTTCAGACGAAAACTCACGTTACGCTTTATCTTCTCATATCATTTCATATCCTCGAAAAGTGGTTTGCGAGGAGGGGACGGGAACCTGGTGCGGCTGGTGTGTCAGGGGGATTGTAGCCCTTGATTCGCTCAGGCGAGGCTGTGCCGACTGGGCAATAGCCATAGCTGCGCATGGCAGCGACCCTATGGCCAACGACTATGTGGGTGCCATCAGTCCGTACCTTCGGAGTGGAGGCTATCCTGACGGTACAGTGAATCGTCTTGTCAGTTGTGACCCGGGAAAGTTTGTACAGACTGCCCGCAATGTTTTCTTGACGGAGAAGACCTTGGTCGCGATGAACATGGAAGTGTCTTATTCTTCTCGTTCCTCGTACAACGTACCTCGTTCTTCGAAGTACATGGTTGCCGATGGGCAGGAGGAATCTGTCAACGCGACGACGCATCTCTGGTTCGCAGACAACCATCCCGAAGCCAACTACCGTTTGGCCTTCGCCATTGTAGAAAATGATGTGCATCAACCGAACGACAGGGGCTATAACCAGCGTAATTATTATTCCGGTGGAGGCAGTGGCGTCATGGGAGGCTATGAGAATATGAGTGATCCCGTACCTGCGTCACAGATGTGGTATCAGGACGTGGCTCGTGGCTTCGTGGATGAGATTGTTGGCTTGCCTGGGAGCGTTCCTCAGTCCATTGCGGCTGACGAGGAAGTGGCCTTTGATGTCAGTTTCCCATTGCCAGACGGTATCTTGGATGTGAACAATGTAGTGATTGTCTGTATGCTAATCGACCAGGACGACGAGCATATTGTGAATGCCGTTGAGGTACCCCTCTTCCCATCCGATGTAGAGGCAACGGGTATAGGTTATCCCCGCAATCAGACAAACTCCTCTCAAACAGAAGGAAAATCCAGTGTGACTGCCGAAGGAGGAGGCGTCTCCAGCGTCTATACCCTTGAGGGGTGCTATGTGGGCAAAACACTGAAGAACCTGCCGAAGGGCATTTACATGATTAATGGCCGCAAGTACGTGGTGCGGTAGATGGAAGGTGTGCGACAAATGGCACATCAACAAGTGGGGGGGTACGACAAGCTGTCGGGCTATTCGAATGCCGTGCAGTGGTATTGAGCGGACCCCCTCCCTTTTTTTTGTTATTCCTCTTTGGAGATGTCGGGCAATGGATGTCCGGCCTTTGCCTTTCGAGCGAAGTCGAAAAGGCGTTGCGGCAGATGACAATAGCCTGACGGATTCTTGTCGAGGTAGTCTTGATGGTAGTCTTCGGCGCTGTAGAAGTTTTGCAGGGGCAGCTTCTCTACGGCCAGCGGCTCGTCGTGCTTCGCCATCTCCTCGGCATAGACAGCCTCTATGATGGGCAGGTCGGTAGGGTCGTCATAATAGATGCCCGTGCGGTATTGCGTCCCCTTGTCGTGTCCCTGCTGGTTGACGCTCACGGGGTCGATGGCCATGAAATAGAGATTCAGCAGAAACTCGAGCGATGCCTTCTCGGGATCGTAGACCACGCGGACGGTCTCTGCAAACTGTGTTGTGTCGGTGCACACCTGTTCGTAGGTGGGATTGTCGATGATACCATTGGCGTAACCCACCTCTGTCTCTACCACTCCTTCCACCTGTTTGAAGTAGTGTTCCGTACCCCAGAAGCATCCTCCTGCAAGGTAGATTTCCTTTGTCTGTTTGTCCATAGTTATTTTGTCTTTATACTCTTGATTGTCAGTCGTTGCTGCAGACCGCGCTCCTTGTCGCCTACGGTGAGCACGATGTTGCCTGCCTTCTTCGTCGAGCGCACCACTACCACCAACTGCCCGTTGAAGAGCTTCATCGTCGGTTCGGTGAAAGGCTCCAGCGATGTGGCATCGCCATTGCAGACAGCCTCGAACTTTCCGGCACCCTCGACGCTGAACGTCAGCTGGTCGGCAGCATCGGGAATGAGTGTTCCCTTGTCGTCTGTGAGGCTCACCGTGACGAAGGCCATGTCGTCGCCGTCGCTGCAGAGCGTCGTGCGGTCGGCATCGAACTTCAAGGCGGCAGGCTTTCCTGCCGTCAGCACCACCCGTTCGGCGGCCTTCCGTCCATTGTCGTCGTAGGCCACCACGCGGAGCTCGCCCGGTTCGTAGACAACGTTGTTCCAGCGCAGGCGGTAGCGGTCCATCTTGCTCGTCGGGTTCTTACGGATGCGTCCTTGGCTCTTTCCGTTGACGAAGAGCTCCGCCTCAGCGTAGTCGGTGTAGCAGTAGACGGGTGTCGGCTGTCCTTCACGTCCTGTCCATGTCCAGTGGGGCAGCAGGTGGAGCGTATGCTCATGGGTGTTCCACACGCTGCGGTACAGGTAGTAGCGGTCCTTTGGCAGTCCGGCAAGGTCGCAGATGCCGAAATAGCTGCTGCGGCTGGGCCAGTATTCGTCGTAGGGAGTGGGTTCGCCCAGATAGTCGTAGCCCGTCCAAACGAACTGCCCGATGGTATAGTCGAGGTCGTCCATCGCCTCGAAGTCGTCTTCCGGCAGGTTGCTCCACGAGCAATACTCCGTGTCGTAGCCCGAGCACTGTCCGTCGTCGTAGGTGTTGGTGTTCGACACCTCGACGGGGAACTTGTACACACCGCGGCTGCTGACGGTCGATGCCGTCTCGCTGCCGAGCAGGAATCCCTGCGGCAGCTGTTCGATGTTCTTCGGATATTTGTAGACGCGATAGTTGAAGCCCGGTACGTCCATCACCTGGGCGAAGCCGCTCTTCAGCGCATCCTCAGCGCGGTCCATACCCTGCGTGACGGGGCGTGTAGGGTCCAGCCGATGGCAGATGTCCTGCAGGTGGCGTGCTATCTCGCGTCCCTCCTCGCTCCACTGC